>JBIKMF010000216.1:0-7105 GCA_044359425.1 Phycisphaerales bacterium | reverse complement strand
ATCGTTCGCGCGAACAGCTTCTGCATCTCGTCCCAGCTCGCCTTTTCCGCGGCGGCGTCGTACTTCACTCCCGGAATCCCCGCGGCGTCGGCCTTGGGGTTGGTGAACGCGTGCACCGCGCCCTCGTAGTGAAACACCGTCGCCTTCACGCCCGCAGCGCCCAACGCATTCACCGCCTCGTCCACCTTCGCCTTGGGCGCCATCGGGTCCGCGGCACCGTTGTACACGACAACCTCACCCTTGATCTTGCCGTTGTCCGCGGGGTCCTTCGCGGTCAGGTTCGACGTGTGGAAGCAGCCGATAGCCTTCACATCCGCGCCGCTCCGCGCCAGCTCCAGCGCCACCGAGCCGCCGAAGCAGAACCCGATCGCCGCGACCCGCGACGCGTCCACGCGTCCGCTGCGTACGAGCGCGTCGAGTCCACCGGCCGCGCGTCGGCGCATCGAGCCGAGATCCGCGTACGCCCCACCGGCGAGCTTGCCGGCCTCCTCCGGCTTCGTGGTGGTGATTCCGTCTCCGTACATGTCGAGCGCGAAGGCCACGTACCCCATCGTCGCGAGCTGCACCGCGCGCCCCTGCGAGTACTCGTTGTTCCCCCACCACTCGTGGCACACCAGCACGCCCGGCCGCTTGCCCTTGAGTGCCGGGTTGTACGCCAGCACCCCGCGGTACTGCTTCCCATCCACCATGTACGTCACTGTCTCGGTTCGCACGCTGACCTCCGCCGCCTCACCGCCCGACGACTTCCCCGCACAGCCGGTCAGGGTCGCGGCCCCGCCCGCAACCACCATCAGCACACACGCCACGATCGCATTCGCACGCTTCATGTTCACGTCTCCAGTTTGCACGAGGATAGCGTAACCCCTCGTGCAAAAACGAAGAACCCCCGACAATCGGGGGTCCTCGATGAACACCAACTTTGCTGCGGGATCGCTCAGTTCTTGAGCCACACCGGGCATTCGGCCTTCGCGTCCGTCGGGATCACGTGCACCTTGCGACCCTTGAAGGTCACCGTGCCGTCAGCCACCGCGTACAGCGTGTTGTCCGAACCCTCGCGAACGTTGAAGCCCGCCTTGAACGGCGTGCCGACCTGCCGCACGATGATCGCGCCCGGCTTGGCGATCTGCCCGCCGTAGAGCTTGATCCCGCGATACTGCGGATTGGAGTCACGACCGTTGTCGGTCGAGCCCTGTCCCTTTTTATGTGCCATGACTACCAGCTCCTTGCCCGCTCGAGGCGGGGCCTCTCGAACTGAGCCCTTCCGAAGATGGGCATACCAGTCGCAGACGTCTTCAGATGTTCCCGTGCCGAGCCTGTCCCGACCGGGCCCCAACAGTAGGCATCCCCGCGGATGCCCTTCAAGCACCCAAACACATTCCTATCCACCAGCCGCTTACCGCATCACCCAACGCTTCTCCACCAGCTCCAGGGGCTCGGTGCTCCCCACCTGCAGCTCGCCGGGCGACGTGAACCGCATCATCAGCGACTTACGGAGCAGCACCTTGGACTTCTCGCCCGACTTGGCATCCTTGAACGCCACCGGGGCGGTCTCGCCGCTGAAACCCGCCGCGTACACCGTGATCTCATCCACATCGAGATCCGACACCGGCCAGATCGCCAGCCCCTCGCGGGCGTTCTCCTCGCCCTGCAGAATCAGGCCGACGATCGAGTTCTGATCCTGAAGGAACGGGTTCTCCAGCTGCGAAAGAATGTGCCGCGTCACCGCCGCCGGCACGTCTCTCCCCGAGCGGATCACCTCGCCCTCTTCCGTCGCGAGCTCCATCGCCGGCGCCAGCAAGAGGTCCCCGCCGCTCGCGTTCGTCACCTTGTACGTCATGTAGAAATACACGCGCGGGCCAGTCCCCTCCAAATCCACGGTCGCCATGCGCAGCGAGCCCGGAGTCACCTCCAACTGCCACCGCCGCGGCACCGGATCAGGCTCGGGTGCCATCCCCATCATCGGCCCAGCCGCCAAAACTCCGAGCGCAACCGCCGCCGTGCCGATCATGCCCCGTGCCCAACCCGCGATGGTTCCGCTGTTCCGCATAGCGCTTCGTCCTTCTTCAGCCTTCGATCCCAGAGACCAAGTACAATTACCGGGCCCGTGGTGGTCGGCAGGAGACAAGTCTACAGATCCGGCGCACCACGTCAAACGCACCCGTACCGTACACCTGCTTGGCCCCCGGAGTTCCTTCCATCCCCAACTCACCCCCAGCCCGACGCCTTGGTACCGACCTTCGGCTGGCCGCGGCGATGCGCCTGGTGAGCCAGGATACCCCCGACCTCGAAATCGCGGCCAGACGGCTCCTGGCCTCCGGGCCGGCCTTCGGGATCGACCTCTCCCTGCTGTGGGGTGTACCGGACCCCGCCGGCGGGGTGCGTCAGGCGTGCCTGGCTGTTCTTGGGGCCGGCCGTACCTCCATGCTGTTCGTGAGCGAACCCTCACGGGGTGGTGATCCGGGCGGTGCCGAGTTGGCGCTCTCCGAGCGCACCGCGTGCGTAAAGGCAGCGTGCTCAGGACTTTTCGAACAGTTCGGTACTCGCGTCCAGGTGGCACAAGCCCTCCCAGACGTCCGCGAGGCGTGGGCCATCCAGGCGTACCGAACGGCGGGTCTGCAGTCCGTCGGCGATCTGACGTATCTCCGGCGCGCTCCCGCGTCCCTGCACGAGCCGCTGCTGACACTGCCTCGCGGCCTCGAGCTTGTGAGGCACTCGAAGGTCCCTGATGCGGACGCTCGCCTGCTCGAGGCTCTGCAGGCGAGTTACGAGGACACCCTGGACTGCCCCGAGCTCTGCGGACTGCGCGAGCCCATCGACATCCTCGACTCCCATCGCGCGACCGGGAAGTTCGACCCCAACTACTGGTGGCTCCTCCTTCATGAGGGCCAACCCGCGGGGTGTGTCCTCCTTAATCAGTGCCCCGAGCAGCGCACCGTCGAGCTGGTCTACATCGGGCTGGCCACTTCCGTCCGCGGCAAGCGGCTCTCGCGCCCGCTGCTCGCCCACGCCATCCGCGAGGCCGCCCGCGTACACCCAGACTGGGCCGTGACTTGCGCGGTCGACGAACGCAACACACCCGCCAAGAAGCTCTACGAGAGACTCGGGTTCCACGGCTTCGCGCACCGCACCGCGCTCGTCTCCCGCCTTGATGGCGCGCTGTCAAGCACCTCCTCGCAACTCGGTCTGTAAGTGCAACGCTCCCCAACGCTTGATGAGTTTTGCACCGAGATTTGCACATGCAATACCCAGCCGTGTGCACATCGGTGGGTAAGTTTTTTTCAGATGGCGCAAAGGCTTGAAATCGTGGACTCAACGTCCTCTCCACCACCGGCTCATTGTTCACCCGTGTATTGCTGATCGACCCTCGGCGCTCTACCTTCCCCATGCTTCGGCGACGGAGCAAAGTTCATCGCTCGGGGCCACGGAATCGGCCCGCCGTTGTGGGAGTGCCGCTCTCTTTCTCTCGTTCGCGGCACGTTCGTTCGCGGGGCTCGTGCCCGTGCCTCCCCCACACGGCGACGTGAAGGATTCGGAACAGACATCGAGGGTGCCGGGTCGGAGTTGACTCGGCCGAAATTTGGCTCGCGACTTCCCGGTCGTGTGTTGGCGCGATCTCCGCGCCCGCACTCGCCGAAGGTCGCGGTCGGGGGTGTAGGCCTGTGGATTCGGGCAAGATCGACACTCAATCAAGGACGACGCGGACCGGCGATGACGCCTCGCGTTCTCGCGGGTCCGATGATCACCGCTCCCCGAGCATGCAACGGGGCAGGTCCACCGACCAGCCCTCACGCCTGAGTCGAATACTCGATCGTCTGGCCGCCCAGGTCGGCCCCGATCAGTTCGAACGCTACTTCGACGGTCAGACCCGCCTCCAACTCGACGGCGACTGCCTCGAGGTCACCGTCCCCACGGGCTTCCTCGCCCAGCTCCTCGACCGCCGCTTCGGCGATCAGCTCAAGCTCGCCTGCGAAGAAACCGACGCCAGCGTCAGCCTCGCGTTCCGCGTCGACCGTGACGCGTTCCCCGCCGACATTCCCGCCGTCCCCGGCCGCACTCCCGCGCCCCGAGCCCGCGAGTCCGCGCCCTCCCGCGCTCCCTCTTCCACTCCCTCGGCTCCCTCCGCGCAGTCCGCCCGCTACCGCCTCGACCAGTTCCTCGTCGGCCAGTCCAACCGCCTCGCCCACGCCGCCGCCATGCGCCTCGCGCAGGACGAAGGATCCGGCAGCATCTTCGTCCACGGCATCTGCGGGGTTGGAAAGACCCATCTGCTGCAGGGCCTCGTCCACCACTACCAGACGCTCCGCCCCCGCGCAAACGTCCGCTACACCACCGCCGAAGCCTTCACCAACGAGTTCATCACCGCCGTCCGCGCCAACAAGGTCGACGCCTTCCGCAAGGGATACCGGCGCGTCGAGCTCCTGTGCATCGACGACGTCCACTTCCTCGCCAACAAGGACGCAACCCAAACCGAGCTCCTCCACACGCTCGACGCCGTCGGCCTCGACGGCGCCAAGGTCGCCTTCGCCTCCGACGAATCGCCCCGCGACATTCGCAAACTCAGCGAAAAGCTCGTCAGCCGTTTCATGTCCGGCGTTGTCGCACGCATCGACCCGCCCGACCCCGAGCTCCGCGAGAAACTGGTCCGCGCCCTCGCGCTCCGGCGCGGGCTCCGCCTCGAAGAACCCGCGGTGAAGCTCATCGCCGAACGCAGCATGCGGTCCACGAGCGTCCACGGCGGCTCCATCCGCGAACTCGAAGGGCTCATCATCCAGGTCGAAGCCGTCTACCGCCTGCTCCCCGAGTTCGCGAGCAACGGCTCCATCGGCGTCATCCTCGTCCGCAAGGCGTTCGGCCTTCAGGAATCCGACAACCCCTCGACCGTCGCCTCACGCTCCCCACGCCGCCCCATCGCCATCGAGTTCATCATCGAAGAGGTCTGCCGGACCATCACCGTCGACTTCGAACGCCTCATGGGCAAGGGCCGCCACAAGCGCGTCGTCCTCGCCCGCTCCCTCATCTCCTACCTCGCCCGCAAGCTCACCACCATGAGCTTCCCCGAGATCGCCCGCGCCATGGGCCGCCCCAACCACTCCACCGTCATCACCGCCCAGCGCCGCCTCGAAGCCGACCTCGCCAAGGCCCTCGACACCCCCCTCGGTGCCGAGCTCTCCCCCTCCTTCCCCACCATGACCCTCCGCGAACTCACCGACCGCATCTCCACCCAGCTCCAGCGCGGCAATCAGGGCTAACCCCCCCACTCCCTTCTCATCCCCGCCGCCCAAAACACCGATAACCTTCGGCATGCCTTCCCCCATCGAAGAGATCCCCCTCTCCCGCCCCGACATCACCGACCTTGAAGAACAGCACGTGCTCAGCGTGCTCCGCTCCGGCCGACTCTCCATCGGCCCCATGGTCGAGCAGTTCGAGCAGCTCTGCGCCACCCGCGCGGGGTGTCAGTTCGGCGTCGCCGTCAACTCCGGAACCTGCGGGCTCCACCTCGCGCTCCTCGCCCTGGGGATCGGCCCCGGCGACGAGGTCATCACCACGCCCTTCTCCTTCATCGCGAGCGCCAACTGCATCCTCTTCGTGGGCGCCACTCCCAAGTTCGTCGACATCTGCCCCCGCACGCTCAACATGGACCCGGCCAAGCTCGAGGCCGCGATCACCCCTCGGACCAAGGCCATCCTCGCCGTCGAGACCTTCGGCAACCCGGCGTACATGGACCAGTACGCCGCCATCGCCGCGCGTCACGAGATCCCCCTCATCGAAGATTGCTGCGAAGCCCTCGGCACGCAGTACAAAGGCCGCCCCGCGGGCCACTTCGGTCGGGTCGGCGTCTTCGGGTTCTACCCCAACAAGCAGATCACCACGGGCGAGGGCGGCATGATCGTCACCGACGACGCTCGCGTCGCCGCGATGTGCCGCTCGCTCCGAAACCAGGGTCGCCCCCTCGGCCACGCCGCCACAACGTCAACCGGCGGCCACGCCACCGGCTCCTGGCTCCGCCACGAACGGCTCGGGTACAACTACCGGCTGTCGGAGATCAACGCCGCGCTCGGTGTCGCCCAGCTCAAGCGGCTGGACTCGATCATCTCCCGCCGCAATCAGGTCGCCGAAAGCTACATCCGCCGCCTCGCGGGCGTGCGTGACCTCGTGATGCCGACGATCGACGCCGACACCCTGATGTCATGGTTCGTCTTCGTCGTCCGTCTCGCCCCGAGCTACACCGTGGAAGAACGCGACCGCGTGATCCGCGGGCTGCGCAACCACGACATCGGGGCCGGCGACTACTTCCCCTGCATCCACCTCCAGCCCTTCTACCGCGAACAGTTCGGCTTCCGCCCCGGCATGTTCCCCATCGCCGAAACCGTCAGCCAGCGCACCATCGCGCTCCCGTTCTGGAACGACCTCCCCCAACGCGACGTCGACACGGTCTGCACCGCGCTCGAAGTCCTCATCAGCAACGAGAATCTCAGCCGGGGCTGAGCGACGACCACTCGCGGGCCAGCTCTTCCCGCAAAGCCTCCGCGAGCTTCACGTACTGCCCGGGCGTGTTGTACACCTGCGCCGAAATGCGGATCACGCGCTTGTTCGACGCGCCCCACCGCCACACCGGCACCACAATCCCGTGACGCTCGATCAACGCATCCTGCAGCGCGTCGTCGTACCGCGTCGGCCGGTTCATCAGTGCCGCGGGCGGATCAGGCAGCGGGATCGTCGCCATGCACCCAACCATCGACTCCGGTGCCGGCTCCTCCACCTCGAGCGCCGCGCACAGCACCCGCCGACCCTCCATCACCACTTCGTGATTCCGCCGCATCAGCGCCGGCCACCCGCCCGCGAACAAGCTCCCCATGCAGGCGATCGCCGCCGGCACCGCCAGCTCCGACGTCCGGTCGTCCGTCCCGAGGTAGTCAAAGTCTCGCAGGAACAAGCCCCGATCCGGCCTCACCTTGTGCACCCGGCTGTTCAGGCACAGCGGCCTGATCAGGTGCTGCCGGTCCGGCCTCACGTACAGGAACCCGCTCCCCCTCGGCCCGCACAGCCACTTGTGCCCGCTGCACACCCAGTACGTCGGCTTCAGGGCGCTCACGTCCACCGGGAC
>JBIKMF010000215.1:0-7123 GCA_044359425.1 Phycisphaerales bacterium | reverse complement strand
CTCACGGTCGAGGACTGCCCGCCGGAAGTGAAGGGCGCGACCGTGACGAACCAGACCAAGGACGCGACCATGGAGACGGGGCTGGTTGTCCGCGTTCCGGCGTTCATCAAGACCGGCGAGACGCTGAAGATCTCGACGCTGGACGGCTCGTACCTGTCGCGCGCCTGAGTTTGCAACGACGTTCCCATACGCGGGCGCTCCGTGCGGAGCGCCCGTGTTGCTTTTTGCGTACGCTCCCTGCATGAATGTTCTGCTTACAGGGATGCGGGCATCGGGCAAATCGACGATTGGTCCGCTGCTCGCCCGCGAACTGCGCTTCGAGTTCGTGGAACTCGACACCGAGTCCGCCCGCCTTCTGGGAGCTCCCGACGCTGCCGCGGCGATTCGGGCTCAGGGATTGCCGGCGTTCCGGGAGGCCGAGAGCCGGGCGCTGCATCAAGTTCTTGCTCGCGATGGTCGGGTCGTCAGTCTTGGCGGGGGAACGCCGACGGCGCCGGGGGTTGAAGCCCTGATCACCTCCCACCGAGCGGCGGGGCGGGTCCGCGTGATTTTCATCGACGCCGACGCCGCGACGATTCGTGCTCGAATCGCCGCCGATGGTCCCTCCGGTCGACCGCCGATCCTGGGTCGGGATCCGGTAGAAGAAGTGGAGGAGTTGCTGCGGGCCCGTCGCCCGATTTACCTAAGGATCGCGGACTTTCGCGTGGAACCCAAAGGCGGCGACCCGGCGGGGATCGCCCGGACGCTCGGCGCGATGGTCCTCAACTCGCACGCCTGAGTTCAGCGGGCGTCGAGCGACTTGATCTTCGCGCGGGCCGTCATCTTCTGGCCGAATGCCTGGTCGATGGCCGGCATCTTGTCGGTTGCGGGCTGCTTCACGGTGAACTCAAGTTCCGTTTCGATGGTCAGATCTGATTCCAGTGGGGAGATGCGATCGAATCGGCGGATGCTCTCGCCGAATCCCGCTCCCAAGAGCGAGTGCAGTTCCATAGTCGAGCCCTTGGGCGCGTTCGGATTGTCGACGATCTGCTTCTCGGCCCGGCGGGTGAACTCGATCGCGAGCTTGGTGGTTCCGTTGTCGCTCGCGTTCACGGTGTAGCCGGAGGTCTTGGTCGTGGTGACGAGGTTGACCACCTCGTTCTCACGCGAGGTCCAGGAAGCACCCTCGCCCACGGCGGCCTCCGGGAGCACCGGCGCGATCTGCGTCAGGGTTGCCTTGAGCGCATCGAGCTGCGCCGTCGCGTACGCCGCGGGGGCCTTGGTGACCTCCGAGGAGATTACGTTTCCCCTCGCGTCCATGCGGATGTTGACGATACTGGTTTGCACCGCCATCGCGGCACGGGAAACGCGGTCGCGGTCGGTGGGCTTCATCGTCTCATCGGGCACGAGTTCGCCTTTGTCGACCACGATGCTGACCGCGATCTCGCCCTTGGCATTGACGTCCTGAACGGCGAGCGTGCACTCATACCGCACCTCTGCGGATGGGCCGCTCGGCCCGGACTGCTTATCCATGCGCATGATGTTGCGGGTGAAGATCCGGACCTCGAATCGCTCGGAGCTGCCCTTGGTCGGCGTGTAGCGGAGAGGCTTGCGAGGCTCGGCGCCTTCCGAGGTAACCTCCACGGTCGGTTCTGCAGTCTTCGTTGCTGGCGGCGTTGTGACGGGCTGAGTCGTTGTCGCTGGCGTCGCTGGCGACGAGGGCGTGCCCGGCAGGAGTTGGCCCGTCGCGCTCCCGGCGATCATGGCAATCACAACGGCGGTTGAAAGAGTCTGCATCCGGGTGTCTCCCTGTAGGTTCATGAATCGACGGGCAAGCGTATCGCATCGGCCACGGGGTCAGATGCGCGACCCCGCGAACGGGTTCCGATTCTGCTACGCTTCTCGGGCCATGCGTCACTTTGATCTCTGCGTGATCGGTTCCGGGCCCGGCGGCCAGAAGTGCGCCATTCAGGCTGCCAAGCTCGGCAGGCGCGTCTGCATGGTCGAAGCCCGCGACGTCGTCGGCGGTGCGGCGGTGAACACCGGCACCATCCCCAGCAAGGCTCTCCGAGAGGCAATTCTGTCGGTAGGTGGGTGTTCGGTCGTTGCGCCCCGCACGGCGGATATCGCCCGCGCCGCGCGGTCGTCCACCCTTGCCAATCTCTGGGACGCCTGCGGCCAGGTGATCAAGGCCGAGATCGAACTCGTGCAGAAGCACCTCTTGAGCAATGGCATCGAGCTGCTGCGTGGCACCGGCCGGTTCAAGAGCCCGAACGAGGTCGAGGTTCGCGGCGAGCACTCGTCGGAAACGGTCCATGCGGACTTCGTCGCGGTCGCCGTCGGCACACATCCCTCCCGTCCTCCCAACATCGAGTTCGACCACGTCGACATCATCACGTCCGACGAACTGCTGGGTCTCAAGGTTCTCCCGCACTCCATGATCGTTGTTGGCGGCGGCGTGATCGGCACGGAGTATGCCTCGATGCTCGCCGCACTCGGTGTGAAGGTCACCGTCATCGAGGGCCGGCCTCGCCTGCTGGATTTCGTCGACGCCGAGATCATCGAGGCCCTCCAGTACCACCTCCGCAAGGCCGGCGTCACGATGCGTCTGGGCGAGAAAGTCGTCTCCATCAAGCGAGTCGACGCCCCGCAGGGTGCAAAGTCCGACAACGCCCTCATGGTCGAGGCCATTCTCGAAAGCGGAAAGACCCTCCGCGCAGACTGTCTGCTCTACTGCATCGGCCGGCAGGGAGCCACCGATTCCCTCAACTTGGAAGCCGCGGGGCTCTCCGCCGATCCTCGCGGCAGAATCAAGGTCGACGCCGACTTCCGCACGTCGGTTCCCAATGTGTTCGCCGTGGGAGATGTCATCGGGTTCCCTTCGCTCGCCTCGACCAGCATGGATCAGGGACGTGTTGCCGCCTGCCGCATGTTCGGCGCGAGATGCGAGTGCATGGAAGACGTGCTGCCGTACGGCATCTACGCGATCCCTGAGATCTCCATGGTGGGCTGGACCGAGGAACGCCTCACCGCCGAAGGTATCCCGTACGAGGCCGGTATCGCGCAGTACAGCGAGATCGCCCGTGGCCAGCTCGTCCGCGACGAGATCGGCATGCTCAAGATGCTCATCCATCAGGAGAGCCACGCGATTCTCGGTGTTCACATCATCGGTACGGGCGCCACCGAGCTCGTCCACATCGGCCAGTGCGCCATCGCCTTCAAGGCCACCGCCGAGTACTTCGTCAATGCCGTCTTCAACTACCCGACCCTCGCCGAGTGCTACAAGGTCGCCGCGCTGAACGGCCTCAACAAGCTCCGCAACGTCTAGCCCACGGAGATTCTCCGATGCGTTCCAATCCCCAAACCCCACCGGGTGTTGTTGTCGGTCGCTCGATCGTGCGGGGCGTCCCTGTTGCTCCGGGCGGCGATGCCTTTTCTCCTGCGTGGACGCCTGGCGCGGCTGTCCACGCGGGCCCGTTTGTTTCGGCATCACCTTCCAATGTCGAGACCGCGTGCGAGGCTGCTTCCGAGGCGTTTGTGCTTCTCGGGAAGGTTGATCGCTCCGCCCGCGCCCGCATGCTCGACCTCGCCGCCGATGGGATCGCCGCGCTCGGCGACACGCTTGTCAAAGCCGCCTCCGATGAAACCGGCCTGCCTCTCCCGCGCATCGCGGGTGAGCGAGATCGCACCGTTCGCCAACTCCGGATGTTCGCGGGAATCGTTCGAGAGGGATCGTGGGTCGAAGCCGTGATCGACTCGGCCGATCCCGCCCGCCAGCCGCTCCCCAAGCCCGACATCCGCCGCATGCTCCGTCCCCTCGGCCCCGTTGCTGTGTTCGGCGCGAGCAACTTTCCACTCGCGTACTCCGTCGCCGGTGGGGATACCGCCTCCGCGCTCGCCGCGGGTTGCTCAGTCATCGTCAAGGGGCACAGTGCGCACCCGGTGACCGGAGAACTCGTGGCCCGCGAACTCGCCGAGGCCGTCGCGAAGGCAGGACTCCCCTCCGGCACCTTCGGCTTCCTGCACGCCGGCGGTCAACGCGATTCCGCGGTCGGAGCCGAACTCGTTCGTCACCCCGCGATCGCCGCGGGCGGGTTCACGGGCTCGGTCGCGGGCGGAATGGCCCTGGCCCGCATCGCTTCGGAGCGACCGCGTCCCATCCCGTTCTTCGCCGAGATGGGCAGCGTCAACCCCGTGGTCATCCTTCCCGCGGCCATGAAATCCAAGGGCAGCGACATCGCCGCCAAGATCTACGGGAGCTTCACCAACTCCGCGGGCCAGATGTGCACATGCCCGGGTTTGATCCTCGCGCTCTCGGGTGCTGACTTCGAAGCCCTCGCCGCGTCGCTTGCGGCGCTCGCGAAGGCGGGTGCTGCGCAGCCCATGCTGACGCCCAAGGTGCGAGATTCGTGGCGTTCGTCGATCCGCGACTCGATCGCCTTGGGCGCGGTCCCCCTCGCGGGACCCTCGCACGACTCGGAACCCGCGGAGCGCCCGGTGCTGCTGCGCGTCTCGTCTGCGGGTTTCCGCGCGTCTCCTCGTCTTCGGGAGGAGTGCTTTGGTCCGTCCACGCTGCTGGTCGAGTGCACCAACGTCGACGATCTCGCCGCGTGCGTGCTGTCCGTCGGCGGGAGCCTTACAGCGACGCTCTGGGCCGAGGAGAGCGATCCTGCGTCGCAGCTTCTCCCCGCGCTCGAACGCATCGCCGGCCGCGTCGTCCTCAACGGCGTGCCCACGGGCGTCGAAGTCTGCGATGCCATGGTGCACTCCGGTCCCTTCCCCGCCTGCAACCGCCCCGAGTCCACCGCCGTCGGTGCCTTTGCCATCCGACGCTGGTGCCGCCCCGTCGCATACCAGTCCCTCCACGATTCACTCCTGCCCGCGGAGCTCAAGTTGTCCAACCCTCTCGCCATCCGCCGCATCGTTGACGGCAAGTGGAGCTGCTGACCCGTGCAACACATCCGCGTCATCGACTCCCACACCGAAGGTGAACCGACACGAATCGTCACCGCGGGCGCGCCGGACTTCGGGCCCGGTTCGGTTGCCGAGCAGGCCCGTGTCTTCCGCGAACGCTTCGATTGGTTCCGCAGCGCCGTCGTGAACGAGCCGCGTGGCAGCGACTTTCTCGTCGGCGCGGTCATCGTTCCCCCCTCGCTCCCCGCGGCGGTCTGCGGCGTGATCTTCTTCAATAACGTCGGGCTGCTCAACGCCTGCGGCCATGGCACGCTCGGCCTCGCCGCCACGCTCGCCTACCTCAATCGCATCTCCCCCGGCGCTCACCTCGTCGAAACTCCCGTCGGCACGGTCACCATCAACCTCGCGCCCGATGGCTCCGCTTCCATCGAGAACGTGGCATCTTCACGCTACCGCACAGGAGTTGAGGTCGAGTTCGAATGGCAGGGGGCTCGCCGCCGCGCGACCGGTGATATCGCGTGGGGCGGCAACTGGTTCTTCCTGGTCAGCGACCACGGCCTCGCCCTGACACTCTCGAATCTCGAGGAACTCACGGCGTACTCCTGGGCCCTTCGCCAGGGCCTTGAACGCGCCGGGATCACCGGCGAAAACGGTGGTCTGATCGATCACATCGAGCTCTTCGGTCCGCCCTCGCGCTCGGATTGCGACAGCAAGAACTTCGTGCTCTGCCCGGGGAAGGCATACGACCGCTCGCCGTGCGGCACTGGCACCAGCGCGAAGATGGCATGCCTCTTCGCCGACGGGAAGCTCGCGCCCGGCACTCCATGGCGTCAGGAGAGCATCATCGGGAGCCGCTTCGTCGGCTCGATTCGTCTCGACAACGGTCGCATCATTCCCACCGTCTCCGGCGCTGCGTACGTCACCGCCGAGTCCACACTCGTGCTCCATCCCCAAGACCCATTCAGGCACGGGATCCGCGAGTGAGTGCGGTCGATGTCATTGTCATCGGTGCCGGTGTCGTTGGCGCCGCCTGCGCCCTGCGTCTCGCGGAGGCGGGTCTGCGCGTGCACGTGCTCGAGTCGCGCTGCGTCGCCGGTGGTGCAACAGCCGCGGGCATGGGGCATATCTGCACGATCGATGATTCGCCGGCGCAGTTCGAACTGTCGCGAGCTTCTCAGCTGGAGTGGGCTGAGCTTGCGCTGCATCTCCCGGCTCGCGCCGAGTACTCCCGCTGCGGGACGATTTGGCTCGCCACCGACGCCGACGAACTCGCCGAGGTCGATCGCAAGATCGCCTCGCACGCCGCGCTCGGTGTTCCCGCCGAGCGTCTCTCGCCCGTCGAACTCCGCGATCACGAGCCCGCGGTTCGCGCCGACCTTGCCGGCGCTCTGCTCGTTCCCGAGGACGCCATCGTCTACGCTCCCGTCGCTACCCGCTGGATGCTCGACCGCGCCGCCTCCCTCGGTGCCGTCATCGAGACCCACCGCGCTGCGCGATCCTGCGCCCGTGGCATCGTCCTGACCCACGACGGCGCTTCTCTCTCCGCACACCGAATAGTCTGCGCTGCCGGCATGGACTCGACCGCCCTCATCCCCGGTCTTCCCCTCCGCGCACGCAAGGGCCACCTCATCATCACCGAGCGCGCACCCATCCCCTGCCGCCACCAGCTCGTCGAACTCGCCTACATCAAGAACGCCCACGGCCACAGCGACGAGTCTGTGTCCTTCAACGTGCAACCCAGGCCCTCCGGCCAGCTCCTCATCGGCTCGTCCCGCCAGTACAACGCGCCGAACGCGGACGTCGAGCCGCACATCCTTAGCGCCCTTATCGAACGCGCGATGAACTACCTTCCAAACCTCTCCTCCCTTCGCGCACTCCGCTGCTGGACGGGCTTCCGCGCCGCTACCCCCGATTCACTCCCGATCATCGGCCCGCATCCGCGCGACCCATCGCTCATCCTCGCCACCGGACACGAGGGCCTCGGGCTTACGACTTCCCTCGGCACCGCACGCATCGTCGCTTCACTCATCGCCTCCACGCCGACACCTGTTTCCGCCGCTCCCTTCCTTCCCTCCCGATTCCCGGAGCTCGCACCGTGAATCACACCGTCGACATCACCATCAACGGCCACGCCCTCCGAGTCCCCGCGTCATGGACCGTCGCCGCGGCAATCTGGAACTCCGCCTCCATCATCCCCACGCGCCTCGCTGCATCCCCCCGTGCCGCACTC
>JBIKMF010000214.1:0-7136 GCA_044359425.1 Phycisphaerales bacterium | reverse complement strand
GCCCGCCTCCCCTACCTCTTCGCCGTCTGCCGCTTCGCCCACTTCCTCAAGTGCATGGTCCGCGACAAAATCGGCTCCTTCAAGGAACGAGTCGACATGGAACGCTGGCTCAACAACTGGATCCTCCAGTACGTCGACGGCGATCCCGCCAACTCCAGCGAAGAAACCAAGGCCCGCCGCCCCCTCGCGGCCGCCGAGGTCAAGGTCGAGGAAATCCCCGGTGCGCCGGGCTACTACAGTTCCAAGTTCTTCCTCCGCCCCCACTACCAGCTCGAAGGCCTCACGGTCTCCCTCCGCCTCGTCTCCAAGCTCCCCTCCGCCAAGGGTGGCAAGTAAGCAACACTCCACCCGCGCGGCCGGAAATCGGCCCCGCGGGTCTTTGAAAATCGCATAGTCCTTTGTTCCCGCCCACGGCATCGGCCTGCAGACGGGGGTCCAAGATCGCGACATGAGACGGTGGCGTGTCACGATCATCGGCCCTGTGCAGGGTTCGGATGGCAACCACGAGGTAGGCACCGATACTAAGTAAGGAGTTGGGGATGGCTTTTGACGCATTTATCAAGATCGACGGCATCACGGGCGAAGCGGAGGACCACAAGCACAAGGGTGAGATCGAAGTGATCTCGTACAACTTCGGCGTCGCGCAGACCGGCACGTCCGCGGCCGGTACGGGTGCGGGCTCGGGCAAGTGCGAGCTCAAGAACCTCGCGTTCTCCAAGAAGATCGACAAGTCCTCCCCCGTGCTCTTCCAGAAGAGCGCGACCGGTGAGCACATCCCGACCGCCCTGCTCGTCGTCCGCAAGGCCGGCGGTACGCAGCTCGAGTTCGTGAAGGTCAAGATGACCGACGTGGTCGTCTCCAAGTTCGACACCGGCGGCGCCGGCGCTGGCGATGACATCCCCACCGAGAACGTCGAACTCAACTTCACCCAGATCGAGTTCGAGTACCAGGCCCAGGACGCCAAGGGCGCGGCCGCCGGCGGCCCCGTCAAGGGCAGCTGGAACGTCAAGACCAACAAGACCGTCTAACCACGGTCCCACGCGAGTGGCCATCCACCGCTGTGCCAATCATCGCGAAGACTCCCGGGTGGGTTCCCCCGCCCGGGGTCTTGCGCATTCACGCCCGAGCACCGCTCACGCGGACTCCGGGCGATTGCACCTCTCGACCCCGGAGCTCTCATGACCGCAGCAGATCTCATCAAGCAGGCACGCGTCGATGAGGCCCTCACCGCCCTCGAAAACGAGGTCCGGAAGGCCCCCGCCGACGCCAAGCTCCGGGTCTTCCTCTTTCAGCTCCTCGCCGTCCTCGGCAAGTGGGACCGCGCCACCACCCAGCTCGAAGTCGTCGCCGAGATGAACCCCGCCGCCCTCCTCATGGCTCAGGCCTGCCGCCAAGCCATCCTCTGCGAACACTACCGAACCGAAGTCTTCGCGGGCAAGCGCTCCCCCCTCCTCCTCGGCGAACCCGATCCGTGGGTTCAGGGCCTCATCGCCGCGATGACCATGGACGGCCAGGGCAACCACGAAGCCGCCGCCCAGCTCCGCGCCGACGCCCTCGACGCCGCCCCCGCCTCCGCCGGCTTCCTCACCACCACCTCCGCCGCCGGTGAACCCGTCAACACCCCCTTCGAGTGGATCGCCGACGCCGACCCCCGCCTGGGCCCCATGCTCGAGGCCATGGTCGGTGGCAAGTACTACTGGGTCCCCATGCACCGCGTCCGCGCCATCAAGATCGACAAGCCCGCCGATCTGCGCGACACCGTCTGGGCACCCGCCCGATTCCTGTGGACCACCGGTGCCGCGCAGGACGGCTTCATCCCCGCCCGCTACGTCGGGTCCGATGCCGCCGCCAACCCCGGCACCATCCGCATGGCCCGCGAGACCGTCTGGGCCCAGACCAAGTCCGGCGAACTCCCCCTCGGCCAGCGACTCTTCGCCACCGACGCCGGCGAGTTCTCCCTCTTCGAAACCCGGTCCATCCAGATCGGCGAGGGCGAGCCCGAATGGCCCTCCGACCGCATGGCCTCCGCCGGTGTGGGTGCCGTCGCCAATCTGCCGAAGGATGGTGGCAATGGCTGAACTCACAACCAGCGATCGGCTCCAGCCCTCCCTCCTCGACCGCCTCATCGACGACGCCCCGGACCAGCGCGTCGAAAGCCGCGACCGTCGCGTCATGTCCATGCGGCAGCTCCGCGCCGCAGTTCTCCGCGATCTGGGCTGGCTCCTCAACTGCCCCTCCCGTCCCCTCGACGACGAGATCCATCAGTTCCCCCTCGTCGCCAAGAGCGTCCTGAACTTCGGCCTCCCCGACCTCACCGGCCTCACCGTCTCGGGCATCCGCGCTGGCCGCCTCGAACGCATGGTCCAGGACGCCATCACCAACTTCGAGCCCCGCATCACCCGCCGAACTCTCGTCGTCCGCGCGACCGACGTCACCGAAGCCGCCGGCAACCGGGCCCAGTTCGAGATCGGTGGCGACCTCTGCCCGCTCCCCATGCCCGAGCCCCTGTTCGTCCGAACCGAAGTCGATTTCGAAACCGGAAGGTGCGAAGTCCGCGAGGGCGCGGCCTAAGCCCACGCCCCCCCGCCCACCGAAGGAGATTCACCGGGAATGGATCGCAGGTTGCTCCGCTACTACGACCGTGAACTCCGCCACCTCCAAACCGTGGCCAAGGAGTTCGCCCGCGAGTTTCCCAAGATCGCCGGCCGCCTCGGCATCGAGGACTTCCCCTGCGTCGACCCCTACGTCGAACGCCTCCTCGAGGGCTACGCCTTCCTCGCCGCCCGCGTTCAGCTCAAGCTCGACGCCGAGTTCCCCCGCTTCACCCACAACCTCCTCGAAACCGTCTACCCCCACTACCTCGCCCCTACCCCCTCCATGTGCGTCGTTCACATGCAGCCCGATCAGGCCGAGGCCGGTCTCGCCAAGGGTGCCCGCATCCCCCGCGGCACCGTGATGCGCAGCCAGTCCGGCCCCAACCTCGCCTCCTGCGAGTACCGCACCGCCCACGACCTCACCCTCTGGCCCATCAGCGTCGCCGAGGCCCGCTACTTCACCCGCGACGTCGGCGTCCTCGAACTCAACCGCATCTGGGGCACCGACCAAGTCATCCCGACCACCGGGCGCGGGGCCGTTCCGCCGCCCAAGGCCGCGCTCCGCCTGCGCCTGAAGACCTCCGCCGGTCTGCCGTTCTCCAAGATCGGCATCGACGAGCTCACGGTCTTCCTCAAGAGCGGCGACGGTACCGCCGGCCGCCTGTACGAGCAGATCCTCGGCCACGCCAAGAGCGTCATCGTCCGACCGGTGCCCGTGGGCAACAAGCTCGGCTCGTGGCAGGTCACCCTCCCCGCGTCCATCATCGGCCGCAAGGGGTACGACCGTGCCCAGTCCCTGCTCCCCTACGACGGCCGCTCGTTCCAGGGCTACCGACTTCTCCACGAGTACTTCGCGTTCCCGCAGCGCTTCATGTTCATCAACTTCAAGGACATCGCGCCCGCGTTTGCGAAGTGTGATCTCCAGTACGTCGACGTGATCATCACGTTCGACGCGGAGGACATCGACCTCGATGGCGCGGTCGCCGCGGAGCACTTCGTTACGAACTGCACGCCCGCGGTGAACCTGTTCCCGAAGCGGTGCGACCGGATCTTCGTGTCGGACCGCGCGAGCGAGTTCCAGGTGATCCCCGATCGCACCCGCCCGCTGGACTTCGAGGTCTACCGCGTGACGGGAGTGGGGGGGTTCGGGACCAACGGCGAAGAGCAGACGTTCCACCCGTTCTATGCCGCGACGGACGACAGCTCGGAGGACCCGCTGGAGTCGTCGGCGTACTTCGCGGTGAACCGTGTGCCCCGCGTGATCTCGGAGCGCGAGCGTCGCTCGGGGAGCCGCACGGGGTACGGCGGCAGCGAGCTTTATCTCTCTCTCGTGGATGCACGCAACGCGCCGTACAGCCCGGGCCTGCGGCAGCTCTCGGTGGAAGCACTCTGCACCAACCGCGACCTTCCGCTCCAGATGCCCGTGGGCAAGGGCCGCACGGACTTCGCGCTGGACATCGGCGCCCCGGTCGAAGCGGTGCGCGTGGTGGCCGGTCCGACCCCGCCCCGCGCCAGCTACGCCGAGGGCGACGCCTCGTGGCGACTGGTCAGCCACCTCGCCCTCAACTACCTCTCGCTCACCGACGAGGACCTCGACGGCGACGGCCAGATTTCCGCCGAGGAGCGCCAGGGTGCTGCGTCGCTCCGCGATCTGCTCCGCCTGTACGGCAACGTCGGCGACCCCGCGATCCGCAAGCAGATCGACGGCCTTCGCGCCCTTCAGACCAAGACCATCACGCGCCGGGTTCCCTCCGCGGGGACCATCGCGTTCGCCCGGGGTCTTGAGGTGTCCGTCACGCTCGAAGAGTCGCTCTTCGAGGGCACGGGCATCTTCCTCCTGGGCTCCGTGCTCGAACAGTTCTTTGCCCGGTATGTCACGATGAACTCGTTCACCGAGACCGTTGTGTGCTCGGTCGAACGAGGGGAGATCATGCGGTGGAACGTCCAGGTCGGCCAACGCCCGACGCTGTAACCTCGCGGCCGAGCCCCGACGGCTCCGGTGCCACTCTCGAAGAGGCACTCAACGCCGCCGCGCGCACAGACGGCGGCATCGACCTCCCCGACCACGCCCCGCGCCTCACGTCGACAAAGGGGATCGACGAAGCGGCGCGATCGGCGCTGCTTGATGCCCTCCGCTCCGAGCCCTGGAACTTCAACTTCCACGCGCTCGTTCGCCGGCTCGAAGCACTCCACCACGATCGCCCCGGCTTCGGCCGCTCCGACCGCTCGGACCAGGACCCGATCCGGTTCGCGCAGGAGCCCTCGCTCGCGTTCTCGCCGTGCACGGTCTCCGAGTACCGCGACCGCACCGACAAGGCCCTGCCGCGGCTGTTCGTGAACTTCATGGGCCTCTTGGGCCCCAACGGGCCGCTGCCGCTGCACCTTACGGAGTTCGCCCGCACGCGCGAGCGGATCAACAAGGATCCGACGGTCGCGCGGTTCTTCGACGTCTTCAACCATCGCATGGTGAGCCTGTTCTACCGCGCGTGGGCCGCGAGCCAGATGCCCGCGAGCTTCGACCGCTGGGAGCCGCCGCTCTCGGGCAAGGTCACGCCCGCCGAGCGCGAACTCCAGCTCGCCCGCGACACGAGCCGGTACTCGATCTACATCGGATCGCTCTTTGGCCTGGGCATGGACTCGCTCCGCCACCGCGACGCGGTTCCTGACATCTCGAAGCTGCACTACGCCGGCCGCCTCGCCTCTCCGCACAAGAACGTCGAGGGTCTTCGCGACATCCTCAGCGAGTACTTCCGCGTCAACGTCGAGATCGAGGAGTTCCACGGCCGGTACACCGAAGTCCCGCGCCAGTACGGGTGCACGCTCGGCGTTGCCTCGCCCAGCGGCGCATCCTCGGGCCAGCTCGGCGGCCCCGGCGGCGGCGCGATGTGCGGCACGACCTACTTCGACTGCGCCGGCGCGATCCGCCTTCGTCTGGGTCCCATGGGCATGGAGGACTACAAGAAGCTCCTCCCCGGCACGCCCTCCGCGCGCCGCCTCGCCACCTGGATCCGCAACTACTCCGGCGATGAGCTCTGGTGGGACGCGCTCCTGGTCCTCCGCAAGGACGAAATCCCAAAGACCCGCCTCGGCGCCGGTGCCAAGCTCGGATGGACCTCGTGGGTCCTCTCCGGCGACAGCCCCGAAAACCGCGCCGACCTCGCGCTCCGCTCTTCCTTCTGACCTCGCATCCTGATCCACTACCGCGGCCACGCCGCACGACCAACCTCACCGAACACCGCACGACACCCACACGACAAACACCTGGAGAATCTCGGACATGGGCGGCATCTCTCGATCAGCACTCTTCGGCAAGCTCAACCAGATCGGTTACAAGGCGATGGAAGGTTCCACCGTCTTCTGCAAGCTCCGCGGCAACCCCTACGTCGAACTCGTGCACTGGCTGCATCAGCTGATGCAGACCCAGGACAGCGACCTCCACCGCATCATCAAGGCCTTCAACCTCGACGTCTCCCAGCTCGTCGCCGACACGCAGGCCGCCCTCGACCGCCTCCCGCGCGGCGCCAACTCCATCTCCGACATCTCCGCCAAGTTCATCGAGGGCGTTGAGCGCGCGTGGACCTTCTCTTCTCTCAAGTTCGGTGAGACCTCCATCCGCTCGGGCCACATCGTCTTCGCACTCGCCAACGAGCAGACCCTCCGCCCCGAACTCCTCAAGATCTCCAAGCAGTTCGACAAGATCAACGCCGACCAGCTCGGCGAGCAGTTCCTCAAGATCACCGACGGCAGCCCCGAGGCCGTCCTCGCCGCCGCCGATTCCCGCGGCATCGAGGGTGCACCCGGTGACGCCAGCGGCGCGATGGCCCCCGCCCAGATGGGCAAGCAGGAGGCCCTCCGCAAGTACTGCAAGGACCTCACCGAGAACGCCAAGAGCGGCAAGATGGACCCCATCGTCGGTCGCGACGAGGAGATCCGCCAGTGCATCGACATCCTCATGCGCCGCCGCCAGAACAACCCCATCCTCACGGGTGAAGCCGGCGTCGGCAAGACCGCCGTCGTCGAGGGCTTCGCGCAGCGCATCGTCAAGGGCGATGTGCCGCCGCAGCTCAAGGAAGTCCGCCTCCTCGAACTCGATGTTGGTCTTCTGCAGGCCGGCGCGAGCATGAAGGGTGAGTTCGAGAACCGCCTCCGCCAGGTCATCGACGAGGTTCAAGCCAGCCCCAAGCCCATCATCCTCTTCATCGACGAAGTCCACACCCTCATGGGCGCGGGCGGCAACGCCGGCACCGGCGACGCCGCGCAGATGCTCAAGCCCGCGCTCGCCCGCGGCACGCTCCGCACGATCGGCGCGACGACGCAGAGCGAGTACAAGCAGCACTTCGAGAAGGATCCGGCGATGACCCGCCGGTTCCAGGTGGTGAAGGTTGACGAGCCCGACGAGGCCAAGTGTCTGCTGATGATCCGCGGGCTCGCGGACGTGATGGAGAAGCACTTCAAGCTCCAGGTGCTCGACGAGGCGCTCGAGGCAGCGGTGAAGCTGAGCAAGCGGTACATCCAGGGCCGGCAGTTGCCGGACAAGGCGGT
>JBIKMF010000213.1:0-7150 GCA_044359425.1 Phycisphaerales bacterium | reverse complement strand
CGAAGCCGTAGAGGCCCATGCCTTCGAAGGGGGCGGAGGCCTCGCCCATGTTCATGAGGCCGTTGGTGGTGCCCTGCAGGTAGCGGCCGCCCATCACGCTGGTGATGACGGTGGTGCACTTGCTCACGGACGGGGGCATGGAGGGGTCCATCCACATGGTGACGGTGCCTTCCCAGGTGCCGACCGACTGGGCGAGGTGGGCGTGCTGGGGGCCGGGGGTCATGGCCTTGGTCCAGTTTTCCATCATGGCCTGCATGTCGGGGGGCGACTGCTCCGCGGCTTTGGGGGAGGAGCAGGCGGCGAGGCCGGCGCAGGCGAGGGAGAGGAGGAGGAGGCGGGCGGCGGTCTTCATGATGCTGGGTCCTTTGGAACAGGGATGGTGCACGGGCTTTGTGAGGCCCGGGGAACCAGCATTCCGAACTGAATCCAAAAAGACAAGAACACCCACAGGGGGTGTTTGGAGAATAGTCACAAGCTGAGCTTTTTCAGGCCTTTGTGCCGCGGAGACGGGCGAAGAGTCGGGGGCACTGCTCGAGGCAGCGGTCGACTTCCTGGCGGAGTTCGTTGGCGAGGCGGGTGGCGTCGGCGAGCTCGCGGTCGCGGGCGAACTCTTCGAGCTCGCCGGCGAGGGCGCGAAGGGAGGCGGCCCCGATGTTGGCGGCGGCGCCTTTGAGGCCGTGGGAGAGGCGGATGACTTCTTCGCGGCGTTGTTCCTGGATGCCCTGGGAGAGGCGGTCGGCGGTGGTGATGACATCGGACTCGAAGGCCTTGAGCACGCGCTCGGCGATCTTGGCGTTGTTCATCGTGCGTTTGAGGAGTTCTTCGACGTCGATCGGATCACCAACCATGGGGCCCCTCCGGGAATGGGGGCGTGGCCCCGCACGGGTGGATCTTCGTCGCGACCGGGGGGCAACTTCGGGGAGGGCGGACGTTTTACGTGGGTATGGGGCGGAGTGGAGGGGGGCGTGCGTGTTTGCGGACGCGTGGGCGGTGTGGGAGGCGGGTGGGCTTCTATGCTTGGGGTCCATGACGACGAACCCAGACAACGCCGAAGCCCGCCCCACGCCGACGAACTTTCTGCGGCAGATCATCGACGCCGATAACGCGGCGGGGAAGTGGGGAACGTGGCCCGACGGGCGCGCGAAGGTGCAGACGCGGTTTCCGCCGGAGCCCAACGGGTACCTGCACATCGGTCACAGCAAGAGCATCTGCCTGAACAGCGGGCTGGCGCGGGACTACGGCGGGAAGTTCAACCTGCGGTTCGACGACACGAACCCCTCGAAGGAGGAGCAGGAGTACGTGGACGCGATCAAGTCCGACGTGAAGTGGCTTGGCGCGGACTACGAGGCGGGGCCGATCGCGGGGGGCGTGTTCTGGGCCTCGGACTACTTCGAGCGGATGTACGCGTGGGCGGAGGAGTTGATCCAGAAGGGCAAGGCGTACGTCTGCGAGTTGACGGCGGATCAGATGAGCGCGATGCGTGGGTCGACGACGGCGCCGGCGCAGAGCCCGCACCGGGACCGGCCGATCGAGGAGAGTCTGCGGCTGCTCCGCGAGATGCGGGCGGGCAAGCACCCCAACGGCGCGAAGACGCTGCGCGCGAAGATCGACCTCGCGAGCCCGAACTTTGTGATGCGTGATCCGGTGATGTACCGCATCGTGCACGAGCACCACCACAACACGGGCGACACGTGGTGCATCTACCCGATGTACGACTGGGCGCACTGCCTGGAGGACTCGATCGAGGGGATCACGCACTCGATCTGCACGCTGGAGTTCCGGAACAACCGGCCGCTGTACGACTGGTTCATCGATTCGATCAACGAGGGGCGTGGGCCGGGCTCGAAGTGGGGCGAGCGGATCCACCACCCGCAGCAGATCGAGTTTGCGCGGCTGAACCTGACGTACACGGTGATGAGCAAGCGATTCCTGCTGAAGCTCGTGGAGGAGAAGCGGGTGCACGGGTGGGACGACCCGCGTATGCCCACGATCGCGGGGCTGCGTCGGCGCGGGTACACGCCGGAGTCGATCCGGAATTTCTGCGAGGACGTCGGCGTGACGACGCAGGAAAGCGTGATCGACGTGGGGCGCCTGGAGAACGCGCTGCGGGACCACCTGAACAAGGTTGCGCCGCGCACGATGAGCGTGCTCAAGCCGGTGAAGGTGGTGATCGAGAACTGGCCGGAGGGGAAGACCGACGAACTCGACTTTGTGGTGAACCCGGAGGATGAGGCGGCCGGGAAGCGGAAGGTTGTGTTCAGCCGCGAGATCTTCATCGAGGCCGACGACTTCATGGAGACCCCGATGAAGGGCTTCTTCAGGCTTGCACCGGGGCAGGAGGTGCGTCTGCGGTGGGCGTACTTCATCACGTGCACGGGCGTTGTGAAAGATGCCGCGGGGAACGTGGTTGAGGTCCGCGCGACGTACGACCCGGCGACGCGGGGCGGGGATGCGCCGGTGGGGCCGGACGGGAAGCCGACGAAGAAGGTGAAGGGGACGATTCACTGGGTGAACGCGGCGACGGCGGCGAAGGCGCAGGTGCGGCTGTTTGACCGGCTGTTCAGCGTGGAGACGCCGGGGGAGAAGACGGGGAACTACTTCGACGACTTGAACCCGAACTCGCTGGAGACGGTGACGGCGCTGGTTGATCCGGCGATCATGGGGTCGAAGGTGGGGACGACGTTCCAGTTCGAGCGGCTGGGGTACTTCTGCGTGGACAAGGACACGACGCCGACGAATCTGGTGTTCAACCGGACGGTGACGCTGAAGGACGGCTGGGCGAAGAAGGCGTGACCGCGGGCGTGACGATCCGTGCCGCGACGGTCGCGGATGTGGAGGCGGTGCTGCCGATGGTGGCGCGGGTGGTGGCGTTGCACGAGGAGTGGGACGCAGCGCGGTACCGTGCGCTGGGTGATGTGGTGGAGCGGTACCGGTCGTGGCTGCCGGAGCGGGCTGGCGATGCGAGGTCGGTCTTTCTGGTGGCGTCGGTCGGGGAGGGGGTTGTGGGGTTTCTGGTGGCGGGGGTCGAGGGGAACATTCCGATCTACGAGGTCGTGGAGTTCGGATTTATTCACGACATGTGGGTGGAGCCGGAGTGGAGACGCCGCGGAGTGGCGGGGGCGTTGGTGCGGGAGGCGGTGTCGCGGTTTGGAGGGATGGGGGTGAAGCAGGTTCGGCTGGAGACGGCAGCGGGTAATGAGGGGGCGCGGCGGGTGTTTGCGGAGGCGGGGTTCCGGGTGACGGCGGTGGAGATGGCGGTAGAGGTTGACCCGAACACGCTCCGCACCGGGAGATGATGTCGGTTGGGGGAGGAAGCTTTTGAGAACAGGGAGCGAGCGGGGGCGTAGGGTCGTATATTTGACCTCTCGGTGGCCTACTGATACTTTGACCCTCCCGCGGTCGTCGGCGCTGGGCCGAGCGGCAGCGGGGATTGCGGATCGGATCATCATGCGGAAGGAAGCAGCGTTGCGGTCTCCCTCCAAGCTCTGGAACGTTTGGCTTTTGACCTGTGCGTCGCTCATGGCGACGTCGGGGCTCGCGTGGGGTCAGTGCATTCCCGCGGAGGTGGTTCAGCGGATCTCGGTTACGGCCGACGACGAGAAGACCATCGCGGACTGCGTAGCGGCACACTCGGCGAACCTGGCGAGCACGAAGCCCGAGCAGGTGCGTGCGGACCGGGTGGCGTTGCAAGAGCCCCTGGCGAACAAGGACGTGTCGGCATCGTTCCGCGTGAAGTACGCGAAGGCCCTTCTCCCGGTGATCGCGCCGCTCGCGGGCAACAGCAACGACATCGTCGCGTGCAACGCGCTTATTCTGGCCGGCGATCTTGCGACCGACGGCGCGGCGGACCTGATCAAGCAGCACGCGGGCGCGACGGCGTCGGCGGTGCGGTATCAGGCGGCGTACGCGGCTCGGCGGTCGTTTGAGACGGTGGCGAACGGGAATCCCGCGCTCACGTCCGCGAAGGCGGCGGAGTTGCTGACGGTGATCGAGACGCGGCTGAGTTCGGAAACGGACCCGCTGGTGATCGACGCGCTGCTGCGGGCCGGCCTTGAGGCCGCGAAGGTGAACGATCTGCGGAATCAGGCGATCACGACGGTTTCGCGCGGGGTTCAGAAGCTGGTGGCGGGCGGGGCCGGCAAGGACGGCCTCTCGCAGCCGGTGATGGAGAGCTGCCTGGCCGCGTGCACGGGCGTGCGGACGATCATCGCGCTCCCAAACGTGATTGTGGCCCGGGAGGCGGCGATGGCCGCGGCGGGGCTGGGCGGGGATCTGGTGAGCGCGGCGGTGGTTCAGGTGACACGGAAGAAGATCGCGCTCGACAAGGGGGATTCGACTCGCGAGGTGTACGCGCAGGCGGCACTGGCGGGCGAAACCCTCGTGCTGCTCGTGGGGAAGAAGCTGGATCCGGCCTTCCAGGCGACGGCGAAGGAAGCGGGCAAGGCACTGCGTGAGGGGACCGTCGAGGGCGACGCGCGGTTCCTGCTGGGCTCGCAGGACATCGTCGGGTCCAAGGGCGTGCTGCTGCAGAAGCCGTTCGAGTTCGGCGCGACCCGGTTTGTGACGAAGTAAGCCTACGGTTTCGCGTGCTGAAGTTTGCTGCGCCGACCCTGTTGTTGATCGCGTGTGTTGCCGCGTTCGTGGTTTCGGATCCTCCGAGGCCGCGGGCGGATGTCACGTTGATCAACCGGAGCGAGATCGCGACACTGGATCCGGCGACGATGTCGTGGGCGCAGGACTTTCGGATGGCGCGGCTGCTGGGCGAGGGGTTGGTGAGGCAGGACGTCTTCACGCGGGCGATGCAGCCGTTGCCGGGGGTTGCGGAGCGATGGGAGATCGCGGACGGGGGGAAGGAACTGCGGTTCTTTCTGCGATCGGGGGCGGTGTGGTCGGATGGAACGCGGGTGACGGCGGCGGACTTCGTGTACTCGTGGCGACGGAACCTGTTGCCGGAGACGGGGGCGGACTACGCGGGGTTGTTCAAGCTGTTCGAAGGGGGCGAGGCGTTCTACGAGTTTCGCAGAGAGCAACTGAAGACCTACCGGGAATCACCGGGGACGCCCGAGCGCGCGGCGGAGGCGTGGGCGATCGCGGAGCGAGAGTTTGAGGCGCGGGTCGGGGTGAAGGCGGTGTCGGATGGCGAGTTGCTCGTGAGGTTGGAACGGCCGACGCCGTACATCCTGGATGTGCTCGCGTTTCCGACGTTCTTCCCGGTGCATCGCGGGACAATCGAACGGTTCACGACGCTCGATGACGTGACGGGCGAGATGCGTACGGACCCGAAGTGGACGCGGCCGCCGTCGTTTGTCACCAACGGGCCGTTCGTGCTCACGGAGTGGCGGTTCAAGCGGGGGATGAGGCTCGAGCGGTTCGAGGGGTACTGGAACAACGCGGCGATCAACGTGGATTCGATCGAATGCCCGACGATCGAGGACCCGTCGGCGCAGGTGATGGCGTTCACGACGGGTGCCGCGGACTGGGTGTTTGATGTGTCGGCGCCGTATCGGGCGGAGATGCTGGCGAGGCGTGATCGGTTCTGGGAGCGGCACGCGGAGACGGTCGCGCGGATGCGGGCGCAGGGCGCGGACGACCTGGAGATCGCGCGGGCGCTGCCCGGAGAGCCGGACGGCTTTTTGCATGTGTTTCCGGCGTTCGGCACGTATTTTTACAATCTGAACTGTGCCCCGAGGCTGCCCGACGGGCGGGTGAATCCGCTGGCGGATGCGCGGGTGCGTCGGGCCCTGGCGCTGACGGTGGACAAGGAGTCGATCGTCCGGAACATCCGGCGGTGCGGGGAGCGGGCGGCGAGCACGCTCATCCCGCCGGGCTCGATCGGTGGGTACGAGTCGCCGCGAGGATTGGGGCGGGACCCGGAGGAGGCGAGGCGGCTCTTGGCGGAGGCGGGGTACCCGGGGGGCGCGGGGTTTGTAACGCTGGAGGTGCTGTTCAACAAGGACGGCGGGCATGACCTGATCGCGCAGGCGGTGGCGAAGGACTGGGAGCGGGAGCTTGGGATCTCGGTGCGGCTGGTGATGAAGGAGCCGCGGGTCTTCAAGGACGACCTGCGGCTGGGTCGGTACATGGTGAGCCGCGCGAGTTGGTTCGGGGATTACGGGGATCCGACGACGTTTCTGGATGTGAACCGGTCGGATGACAACAACAACGATCGGAAGTACACGAGCGAGCGGTTTGACGGGTTGCTGGCGGCTGCCGCGGACCTGCACGCGGACCCGGCGGCGCGGATGGGGGTGTTGACGCGAGCGGAGACGATGCTGGTGGAGGAGGATCTGCCGCTGCTGCCGCTGTTTCACTACGTGGAGCTGAACCTGTTTGATGCGAGCAAGATCGCGGGAGCGACGACGCACGCGCGGCAGGTTCAAGACCTGACGCGGCTGGATGTCCTGGGTGACGGCAAGGGCGCGGATCGGGCGCCGGAGATGGAGCGGTAGCGCGGTGGGACGGATGATTTCATCACGGCTGCTGCAGCTCCCGCTGATTCTGCTGGCGGTGTACACGATCACGCTCGCGCTGGCGTGGGCGGTGCCGGGCAATCCGCTGGACCGGCCCGAGGGAAGGCGGCCGGACCCGGAGGTCGCGAAGGCGATGCTGGCCCGGTACAACATGGAGAGCTTCGGCGGGTTCTACGTGTCATACCTCGAGGACGCGACGGGGTTGACGTGGGTGAAAGGTGAGTCGAAGGGCGGCCCGGTCTTCGATCTCGGGCCGTCGCTGCAGTACCCGGATCGGAGCGTGAACGAGATCATCGCGGCGAGCCTGCCGATCTCGGCGACGATTGGCGTGCTGGCGATCGTGGTTGGGCTGGCGATGGGGCTGACGGCGGGGCTGATCGGTGCTGCGTTCCCGCGGACGTGGCTCGACAGCGGGTCGCTCTCGCTCGCGATGGTGGGGATCAGCTTACCGGCGTTTGTGGTGGGATCGGGCCTGCAGATGGTCTTCTCGCTCTGGCTGGGGTGGTTCCCGGTCGCGGAGTGGGGACGTGCGAGGGACCTGGTTCTTCCGTCGGTGACCCTGGGGCTGCCGTATGCGGCGTACATCGCGCGGCTGACGCGCCTGGGCCTCGCGGAGCAGTTATCGAGCGACTACGCCCGGACGGCCCTGGCCAAGGGGGTCTCCCGGACGGGGGTGCTGG
>JBIKMF010000212.1:0-7160 GCA_044359425.1 Phycisphaerales bacterium | reverse complement strand
ACCCGACCAGATTGGGCTGAGAAAGGATCACGCGAGCGGCCCGGTAGACCTTCGCGGGGCTCGGGTTGCCGCTGGTGTCGCAGAAGTTCGCGATCGTGAAGCCCTCGTTCGTGATCGCGTCCATCGACATCATCGATCCGCCGCCGCCCGCACCGTGAAAGCCGATGAGGCCCTTGGACCCGGGCGCTGCCGTCGTGTTCATCTGGGCGAAGAAGAACGTGCCGCGATGATCCTGCTGCTCGATGTCGAACGCGAGCTGCTCGAGCGGCGTCGGAGGATGATCGAGCTCGCGCGGGAAGTTGATCCCGAGCTCGGGGTGCCGGAAGACCGCGTAGTCGTCGATGGTCATGCGGCAGTCTGCCGCCAGCAAGTCGCCGTTGGCAGTGAACACGAGCGGATTGATCTCGATCGACCGGGCGTCCGTGCTCTTCGCGAGCGTGAAGATCGTCCTGATCGCCGCGGCGAGTTGCGTGCGCTGCGGTGGGGTCGCGGGAAGCGCCGCGACGGCGGCGGCCAGCGCATCGGGATCGGGCCCGAACGCGACGGAGCAGGGGATGCGCTTCACCTGCGCGGCGCGTTCTTCGATTCCCGTGCCGCCGCTCGCCGCGATCAACACGACCGGCGCACGGGCCGAGTCGTCGACGGAGAGGGAAACAAAGTACTCGGAGGCGATGGCGAGCTTCTCTTCGACCAGCACGCTCGTGACGGGAAACTGCCCGACCTTCATCGCGAGCAGCCGCGCGGCGTGCGTCGCGGCTTCCTCGGGAGACTTCGAGAACGCGACCCCGCCCATGGCGGCACGCCCCGTGGTCCAGGCCTGAATCTTGAGGACGCATGCACCCAGTTCCGCCGCGGTCGCCGCGGCATCGGCGGGGTTCGTCACCGCGCGGCCTCGCGGCACGCGGATGCCGTGCGTGGCGAGGAGTGCTTTGCCCTGATACTCGTGGAGGCGTGCCATGTGGAATCCTGGAAGGGGAGTTAGTCGATCTCTTCGAACTTCGCGGTGAAGTGGCGGAGGACGTCGGGCGCTTCGGTAATGCGCATGCCCCGGAGCTCAGAGCGACGCTCGAAGAGCTCCTCGCACGCTTCTGCGACGTAGTCCATGTGGCTCTGGGTGTAGACGCGCCGGGGGATCGCGAGACGCACGAGCTCCATCGCGGGCGGACGCCCGGGACCGGCCATGACGCTGCCGATCTCGCACGAGCGAATGCCGCCGATCCGGTACAGGCCGCACACAACAGACTGGCCCGGGAACTGGTCGCGCGGGATGTGCGGCGCAAGGTGCGCGGCATCGATGTAGATCGCGTGACCGCCGGGCGGGTCGATGATCTGCACGCCCGCCTTCAGGAGCTTCTCGCCGAGGTACTCGACGCTGCGGATGCGGTACGAGAGGTAGTCCTCCTCGACAATCTCCGTGAAGCCCTGGGCCATGGCCTCGAGATCGCGCCCGGCGAGTCCGCCGTAGGTGACGTAACCCTCGGTCAGGATGAGCAGGTTGCTCGCCTTGCGGAAGAGCTCCGGAGATCGCAGCAGGAGCAGGCCGCCGATGTTCACCAGGCCATCCTTCTTCGAGGAGATCGTGGCGCCGTCGGCGAGGTCAAACATCTCGCGGACAATGGAGCGGACCGGGACGTGCTCGTACCCTGCCTCGCGCGTCCGGATGAACCACGCGTTCTCGGCGAAACGGCAGGCATCGAGGATCAGCGGCAGGCCGTGGGTGTCGCAGATCCGCCGCACCGCACGGAGATTCTCGAGGCTCACAGGCTGGCCGCCGCACGTGTTGTTCGTAATGGTCACCATCACCGCGGGGATGTTCTGGACTCCGACCCGCGCGATCGTCGCCTCCAGCGCGTCGATGTCCATGTTGCCCTTGAACGGGTGGCGCTCGCTCGGGCAGGAGGCCTCCCTGATCGGGAGGTCAACGGCCGTAGCGCCGCTGTGCTCAACATTGGCACGCGTGGTGTCAAAGTGCGAGTTGTTGGGAACGACCTTCCCCTTCCCACCGATGAGTTCGAACAGAATGCGTTCCGAAGCGCGGCCCTGGTGCGTGGGGAGCACGTGGTCGAAGCCCGTGAGCTCCGCCACGACGCGCTGCAGTCGGAAGTAAGACTCCGAACCGGCGTAGCACTCATCGCCACGCATGATCCCCGCCCACTGCTCGGCGCTCATCGCGCTCGTGCCCGAGTCCGTCAGCAGGTCGATCATCACGTCCTTCCCGTGGATCAGGAAGGGGTTGAAGTGGGCCTTTCGGAGGATCGCCTCCCGCTCGGTGCGGGTGGTCATGCGGAAGGGTTCGACGGACTTGACGCGAAAGGGCTCGATGATCGTCTTCAATCAGGGATCTCCCTGTTCCCCGTGCGGGGGATCAATAATAGACAGGAGGATCCGCATTGGGGCGTCGCTGATTTCCGCGGCAATCGGTGAATCTGAGGGAACATCCCCGCCGAAGTGAGGGTGCGGCGGTTGCCGCGAACTGGCTGGCCGCGATCGTGACGCGGGGGCCGAAACGAAGAACAGGAGCTGCGTGGAATGAACCGAATCTCTCTCGGAATGGTTGTCGCGTTGTCGTTGGTCGGCGGAGTGCAGGGCATGGTGATGGCCCAGGAGAAGGCGACGGCAAAGGCCGGAGCAGGCACGATCCTCGACGTCGCAGAGGGCGCTGGCTCGTTCAAGACGCTCGTGGCGGCGATCAAGGCCGCGGACCTGACCGCGACCCTCGCCGGTGACGGCCCCTTCACGGTCTTCGCCCCCAGCGACGAAGCCTTCGCCAAGCTCCCGGCCGGAACCCTGGAGATGCTGCTGAAGCCTGAGAACAAGGCCAAACTCGCCGCGATCCTCACCTACCACGTCGTTCCGGGTCGCGTGATGGCGGCGGATATCAAGTCGGGCGGCGTCGCGACGGCCAACGGCCAGCGCGTCGACATCAAGGTCGAGAAGGGCGCAGTGACCGCCGACGGCGCGAAGGTCGTCAAGGCCGACATCGGCGCCGCGAACGGCGTGATCCACGTGATCGACAAGGTCATCCTCCCCAGCGACAAGAACATCGTGCAGACGGCCATCGCTGACGGTCGCTTCAAGACCCTCGCCACCCTCCTCGAGAAGGCCGGCCTCGTCGACGCCCTCTCCGGCAAGGACGCGTTCACCGTCTTCGCCCCGACCGATGAGGCGTTCGCGAAGCTCCCCAAGGAAACCGTCGACTCCCTCCTCAAGCCCGAGAACAAGGACCAGTTGGTCGCCATTCTCAAGTTCCACGTCATCCCCGGCCGGGCCTTCTCGGGCGCGGTGGTCGCGGCAGACTGGAAGGGCGCAACCCTCCAGGGCGGCTCCTTGACCTCGAAGGTCACCGAGAAGAAGGCGACCGTGAACGGCGCCGGCATCCTCGTGACCGATGTTGACGCGAGCAACGGTGTCATCCACGCGATCGACACCGTCCTGCTCCCCAAGTAAGTCCTCCATCCACCGGGTTCCCCCGCTTCGCCGCGGGGGAGCCCATTTCGAATGAACATGGCCCGATCCATCCCAGCTCCAACATTTGCGCGACAAGACGACGGCCCGGTCGCTCAGGGGCGGTCGCGCCGGTATGATCTCCCGTTGACGCGTGCAACTCGCGGGCGTCAGGGCGCGGAGGCGAAGCTGGGTTTGGGCACGACACTTCTTCAACGGGTTGCAGCACGAGACACCGACGCGATGCGCGAGTGCGTGGCGCGATTTGGTGGGCTGGTCTGGTCCCTCGCTCGCCGGGCCGGCCTCTCCGAAGCCGATTGCGAGGACGTCTCGCAGGAGATCTTCTCCGAACTGTCGGTGGTCTCCTCGCGATACGACCCCGATGTCGCGGGCGAAACAGCCTTCGTCGCGACGATCGCTCGCCGCCGGATCATCGACCGCCAGCGACGCCTCGGGTCTCAGCGGGGCATGATGGCGGGTGCCGCGGCCCAGGCGCTCTCGAACACGAAGGAATCCGATGCCCACACGCGATCCGGTGAAGTCCAGGAAGCCGCGGGCAAGGCGATGAAGGCGTTTACGCTGCTTTCGAACGAACAGCAGAAGGTGTTGCGGATGTCGGTTGAACTTGGGCTGACGCACGAGCTGATCGCGAAGTCGACAGGGATGCCCCTGGGAACGGTGAAGACGCACGCGCGACGCGGGCTCATGAGACTGCGTGAGCTCCTCGGCGGTGAGAAGACGGATGGCGTCGAGGGGAGTGCCACGCCGTGAAGCTCAACGAAGACATCAGCCGACTCGAAGAACTCTGGGCCGACCGCGCAACGGGCGACCTCGACGCCGAAGGCCTCCGCGAACTCCGCGCGAGCGTTCGACGGTTGGGTGTGGACGACGCCGTCACCGCCCCCGAACTCGCGATGGCCTCGCTCCACGTGGCGATGCTCGCCGACACCGGCATCGAAGAAATGCCCCGTGGCGTCATGGACAGGATCATGGCGGATATCCCCGAAGCCGCACCGCGCCGCGGGATCGTCGGCCGCATCCTGCCCTGGGCCGCCATCGCCGCCGCGGTCACGCTCGCGGTCGTCTCGTGGCTCCCCCGAGAGGATGGCCGCGCACGCTTCGACTCCGCAACCGTCGACCGCACCCCAGACCGCGTCGCCGTGACGTGGGGTGACTGGGACTCTCCCGAGATCGCCGGAGTTCGCGGCGAGGTCGTGTGGAGCGAGAGCCTTCAGACCGGGTACATGCGGTTCAGCGGCCTTCCGAAGAACGACGCCGATCGCGAGCGCTACCAGCTCTGGATCATCGACGACCGTGGCATGGGGCAACGCATCAGCGGCGCGATCTTCGACTCCACCGGCGGCGAGACCATCGTGCCGATCGAGCCCGGCATCCGCGTCCAGAACGCCGCCGCCTTCGCCGTCACGATCGAGAAGCCCACGGGCGTCTGGGTCAGCGACATGACCCGTCGCGTCTCCATCGCCACCGTTGGCAAGAAATAAGGGCCGCCGCACGACGCGACGGCCCTTGTGAACTGCTGCAACCCTCGGCTTACTTCTGCTCGGCCTTCCACTTGTCGAGCGTCTTCTGAAGGGCTTCCTTCATCTGACCCTCCGTCGCGGGAAGATCGATCGCCTTCTGCTGGGTGTCGATCGCGGCCTGCTTCTCGCCCCGAGCCCACCGGCATCCCGCCAGGCACGCCAACGCACTCGGGTTCTCGCCCTTCGTCAACTCAACCGCCCGCTCCGCCGCCTGCAGCGACAGGTTCAGGTCGCCCTTGCCGCCCGTGCTCAGGGTCCGGCTGATGCTCGCCAGCATGTTCCAGTTGTCCTTCGCGTCCGTGTCCATGAGCTTCTTCGCGACGCTCGAGGCCGGATCCGTGCGGCCCGCGTCCAGCAGCAGGCGAATCTTGCGGAGTTCGATCTGCACGCGCGACCCGGGATCCGCGGCAACCGCCGCATCGAGAGACGCAAGCCCCTCATCCACCCGCCCGCCGTCAAAGTGCTCCTGGGCCTCACGCATCAGCTTCCCGCTCGCTTCGCGCTTGGCGCGGGCGGCGCGTTCCTCGGCCTGGCTGGTCTCGTAGCTCTTCTTCGCCGCGGCCATGTCGAACTTGCCGTCGACGAGCTGCTGGATCGTGCCCTCGAACGCCTCGTTGGCGGGGTGTCCGATGAACGCGATGCGACCCTCGCCGTCGATGATGAACGCGCACGGGATCCCGTTGCGCTGGGCCGCCTTCATGTACCCCAAGTCCATCGCCTTCGCCGAACCGTCGTACGCCACCGTGTATCCCATCTTCTCGGTGTTGTCCGCGATGAACTTCTTGACCTTGTCCACGGTCTCCGGCTTGTACTCGCGCTCTTCCCACACGTTCACGCCGATGATCGTGGCCTTGTCCTTGAACTTCGTCTGGACCTCGGTGAGGTGCGGCATTCCGCGGATGCACGGCCCGCACCACGTGGCCCAGAACTCCATCACGTAGATGTGACCCGAGGCGAACTCCTTGACGGGCTCGCCCTTCAGAAACGACTCGACGGCGATAGCGGGGGCACGATCGCCCACCGTCAGCGGAGCCTTGGCCTCCTCAGCCGCCTTGGTTTCCTGACCGAAAGCAGCCGGAACTGGCACCGCTGCGGTCAGGGCGCAGGCCGCCATGAGGGATGCGATGATTCGGGTGGATTTCATGTGCGTGATCGTCCTTCCTAAAAGTGCCCGTCGAGCCTCGGCAAGCGGGCGGGTGAACAAAGAGTATAACGGACCCCGAGCGGGCCACAAGCGGCCCCCTACGGGGATCAGCGTCCGGTCAGGGCGGCCAGGAACTTCTGCGGGTCAGTCCAGAACTGCTTGGGGCAGTTTGGACAGCAAAACGCGATCACCTTGCCCTCGTACACCACCATGTACTTCGTGTCGACCGGGGAACCACTGACGGGGCAGGTCGTGTTGATCGGGGTCAGTGAGGCCAACGGCGCCTGACCCGGCGGGGGAGCGTCGCTGCTCAACTTCAGGTCCGGCTCCGATTCCAGCACCGCCGCCGATCCCGTATCGCCCAGATCGATCGTGGTCGCCGGGAGCAACGTCCTCAGATGCGCCGCCGCGTCCGGTGTCACCCCCGTCCCCCACAGATACACCCGCTTCAGGCTCGGGACCATCGCCAGGCCCTCCACCGCGGCATCCGTCACCTGCGTCTGAGACAGCACGAGGTCCGTCAACGCCGGGTGCCCCGCCAACGCCCCGATCTCCGCGTCCGTCGTCGCCGTCTGCCGCAGGTCCAGCCTCTGAAGCTCGGTCATCGCCGCCAAGAGAACGGGCAGGTCCGTCGGCAGCGGCCCCTTCGCGAGCGTGAGGTGGCCGATGAACGGCGCAATCGGCCGCAACAACTCCCGAGCCGTCGCCGGCTCCAGCGGTGGGCTCACGCTGCTCGTGTCCACCCACAGCAGGCCATGCTCCGCATCCAGCGTCGCCACGTGCACCCGCGCAGCCTGGAGCCGAGCCAACGCCGCGGCATCAGGAACTGCCCGCGGCGCAGCAGGCACCGGAGCCGCGGACGCAGAAGCTTCCTCCGGCACAGGCTCCGAGCCGCGGCTCTCCGAGTTCGTCGGAGAACCACCGATCCACGCCGCGATCGTCGCGATCTCCTCCGCCGTCAACTGCTGCTTCTTCGCGGGAGGCATGTGGTACTCGTCATCCATCGGAAGATGGATGCGAATCAAGAGCTC
>JBIKMF010000012.1:0-24455 GCA_044359425.1 Phycisphaerales bacterium | reverse complement strand
GCCGGTCGCGGCGACGACATTCGTGTCGCATTGTCCGCGCGCGACTCCCGTCATGAGAGCTGGAAGAACTGCACACCACGCGGCAACAAAGCGGCTCAATCTGGAACGCGTCATCATCTTCCCCTGTTACAAGCGGGCGGGTTCGGTTACGTGCTTCGCAACCGCATGCGACAGTACTCGCGCCAGGGCGCAGCACCACGAACCAAATTGCAGCAAAAATCGGCCGAGAACTACGCCTCGGAGAAGTCGTACCCCGCCATGTACCGCCCCACCCTCATCCGCACGATCTGCCGCAGGATGTCGTTGCACAGCGTCGACGCGCCGAACCGGAAGTAGTCCGGGGTCAACCACGGGTTTCCACCGACCGCTTCGAACCCCGGGACATTCAATGGGCCCATCGTCTCCTTCACCATCACCAGGTACTGCACCGCCTGCTTGGCCGTGCGAATACCGCCCGCTGGCTTCATCCCGATCAGCTTGCCCGTCTTGAGGTACCAGTCGCGGATCGCTTCGAGCATCACCAGGGTCACCGGCATCGTTGCCGCGGGCTGAACCTTGCCCGTCGAGGTCTTGATGAAGTCTGCGCCGTGCGCGTGCGGCGGCATCCCCGCCGCGTCCATCGCGCGGATCGCGATGTCGCTCGCGCGCCGGACCTGATCCAGCGTCTCGAGCTCGCCCGTCTCCAGGATCACCTTGAGGTGCGCACTCGTGCCGTCGCCGCGGTCGCACGCCAGTTTGATCCGCCGGATCTCCTCGGCCACCTCGTGGTACTTGCCCTCGAGGAACAAGCCGCGGCTGATCACCATGTCGATCTCGTCCGCGCCCGCCGCCACGGCCCGACGGGTGTCTTCCTCACGCACCTCGATCGGGTACTGACCGCTCGGGAATCCCGTCGCGACGCTGGCCACCTTCACATCCGTGCCCCGGAGCGCACTCTTGCACGTCGCAACCAGCGACGGGTAGACGCAGACCGCCGCGCACGAGGGCAGCCGCTCGTCCAGCACGGACTCGTCGGCCTCGAACGGTTTGGCCGCCTTCTGGCAGAGCCCGCGGGCCTTCTCGGCAGAGTCTTTGCCTTCGAGCGTCGTCAGGTCGAGCATCGAGAGGGCCAGGCGGAGTGCCGCGGCCTTGGACTCGGTCTTGATGGATCGCTTGGTGAAACTCGCTGCGCGTTCGGCGACCATCACAGCGTCAACAGTGGGGGAGCGGCTCATTGGGCAATGGTAGAAGCCTTCGCCTCGCGGACGAGTTCGGTCGCCGCTTGGGTGCACAGATGGCGCGACGCCGGGTTGGTCCAGATCCCGTCGTGCCCCGCCCCGTCGACCATCAGAAGCCGGCCGCGCTCGGCCGCCTCGGCGATCGTCCGGCCGTCGCCGAGCGGGGAGATGCGGTCTTCGCCGCCGTGGATGACCAGGAGCGGGCACTTCAATCCCGCCGCCCACCGCGCCCGATCGAACGGCTCGGGTCGGTTCCACCGCGGCCCGGCGCCCACCTCAACGCCCACAAGCCACATCGCGACCGGGAGGTTGACCCGATAAGGCAGATAGCTCGCGATCAGCGCGTTGCGGGCCGGCGTCTCGGGCAGCCGGTATGGCGACTCCGCGATGACACCGATCACGCGCTCGGCCCGCGCGTTCGCCGCCACCAGCGAGACCGCGGCACCCATCGACCATCCGACGAGCACGATGCTCGCAGTGCCTTCGAGCCTGTCGATGAGCGCGATGAGGTCCGATGGCTCGCGCGCCGCGAGGGTCGAGGTCCCCGGCGCGTCGCCGTGGCCGGGCATATCCCAGAGCACGAGGCGAGAGGCGAGGGGCGCGAGCGCGGAGGCCCGCGAGAGACCGCCGATTCGGGAATCGCCCCACCCGTGCGTCACGATCATCACGGGGCCGTGCGGGTCGTCGCCGCGCATGTCCCACACGGGGAGCGCGTTGCCCCGGCTTTCGAACGTCCAAGACTCAAACGCGCGGGGGCCGCCCTCGGCGGGTGGGATCTCGGAGGGATCGCCAGCGCGCGAGCGTGCGACCGCGGAGGCGTACGTTCGGCGTGGCGGGTGCGTGAGGGAGTACACGGTGTGGCCGATCAGCGCGACCATCACGATCGCCAGCCCGATGAGCAGCAGGCCGATCATGCTAGATACCGAGGAGGTTGCGGATGTCGTGGAAGGTGATGAACAGGAACAGGGTGCCGATCACCACGAGCCCCGCGATGGCGACCGCGTTCTGGAACGCGAGGGGTGCGGGTTTGCCGCGGATCGACTCGTAGATGAGCAGCAGGAGCTGTCCGCCGTCCACGATGGGCAGCGGGAGGAAGTTTACGACCGCCAGGTTGACCGAGATCAGCGCGAAGAAGAACATCAGCCAGATCCAGCCCTTGCGGGCGATCAGCGTACCGACGTGGGCGATGCCCACCGGCCCCTTGAGGTCCTTCACCTGCACCGTGCCCTCGAAGAGCCGCAGGAAGGTCACGTAGACCTGCAGCATCGCCTTGTGCGTTTCGGTGAAGCCCATCGAGATCGCTTCAAACGGCGTCGACGCCTTCAGCAGCGTCTGCGACCGTTCGAACGGCGCGGTCCCGAAGGGACTCACCCAGCCGAGGCGGTGGAGGAGCTCGGCGTCCGCCGGGCCAAACTCCAGGGTGACCGTGGTCGCGGGAGGTTCTCCCTCTGTCCCGAGGGGAACCGCCATCACGTCGACCTTGACCGAATCGACTTCACCCGTGATCAGGGGCCGCGTGGCGTCCTGCAGTTCACGGCGTGCTTCGATGAGCGTCTGCACGGGCTTGCCGTTCACGCTGATCAGGTTGCTCGGGATCTTGCCGATCAGGTTGTTCGCCGGCAGCGTGAGCGGCCGCCCGGAATCGTCGTAGAACTCCGCGGGGCTCATCGCCACCATCGCGGTTTCCTGGGCCGTCGTCTCGATCACGATCCCGACCTGTCCCTCCGGGCTGACCGCGATGCCCGGGAAGGTCAGCCGCGCGTACGTACCGTCCGCGGCCTTCCGAAGCACCACCAGATCCACGGTGCCGCCCGCGCGGGAGCGGATCTCCGAGACGCCCTGGAACATCGAGGGATACGGGGTGTCCCCGACCTTCTCGAAGATATCGCCGGTCCGCAGCCCGGCCTTGTACCCGCGCGTGTCCGCCGAGAGCTCGCCCACCCGCAGCACGGGGACCAGGCCCGCGATGTGACCCATCGCTCGGCGATCCTCCTTGCCCAGTCGGATCTCGCCGGAGGCGAGTTCGGCGCGAGGCACCACCGTCGCCTCCACACGCTTGCCCTGGCCGTCCTCGAACACAAGTTGAACGGGATTCCCGCCGGATGCGTGGCAGGCTTCCTCGACGGCGTCGCCGTTCGCGGGGTTCTCGATCGAGCCCGCCTTCACGAGCTTCATCCCCGGCTCCACGCCGGTCAGGCCGATCGAATCCAGCAGGTCGCGGAGGACCTTCGTCTCGGCCTCATCTTCAGCGATCACGATCGTGTTCTCTGCCGCGGGGCCAACGCCGATGGTCGGCAGTCCGTTGGAGGAGTCGGTGCGGGGCGTGACGTCAAACTGCAGGGTCTGCTGCAAGCCCGGTCGTTCGACTTCGAATCGGAGGGCGTCGCCTCGCGAGGCCATGGCGGCGGAGATGACGATCTCGTTGAATGCGCGGGTTCGGTCGCCGTCGATCCGCAGGACGCGGTCTCCCGCGCGCAGGCCGTTGGGTGTCTTGGGGTCCACCGAGCTGGCCTGGGCCGCGGGCGAACCGAGTGCGATGTCACCGATGACCGGCGCTTCGGTCTTGAGGCCGAGCCCGAAGACGATCATGAAGAGGACGAGTGCCGCGAGCACGTTCATCACCACACCGGCGGAGATGATGACCATGCGCTTCCACGGCTTGCACATCTGGTACGAATCGGGGGCGTCGCTGATGGCGTTGGGGGCGAGGTCGTCCTGCCCGAGCATCTTGACGTACCCGCCGAAGGGGAGCATGTTGAGGCGGTACTCGGTCGGGCTGATGTTGCCCGCTTGTCCGGCCCGCGCCAGCTTCAAGTAGTCCGCCTCTGAGGAACCGAAGCGGAACCCCAACCCCTGGCGGTACGTCGCGATCGCGCGGCCGAAGCCCACGGCGAAGGTCAGCACCCGCACGCCCGCCCACCTCGCGGCGGCGAAGTGGCCGAACTCGTGGATGACCACGAGCATGCTGAAACCAAGGATGGCAAGCAGGGAGTCAAAGAGCGTGCCGAAGTTCATGGCGTAGGGTATCTCGGTGGTGGGGGAGGGATCGGGGCCGCACTCTTGATCGGCACCCGGAGGGGGGTGGCTCAAAACGACAGCGGGCCCGGGAAGGTCTCCCGGGCCCGCGGAGATTCGCCGAGGCGATTACTTCTGCTTCGCGTACTTCACGCTGCAGCCGTAGGGCTTGGTCTGCGAGGTCGACACCGTCTCGCCGGCGATGAGCTGGTCGAGGGCGTTGGCCACGTAGTTGGTCTTGCCGGGCTTGTCGGCGCCGTTGTCGTCGTCGATCGCGCCCATGTAGGCGACCTTGCCGTCCTTGCCGACGATGTACATCGCGGGGGTGTTCTTCGCGCCGTACGCGCGGCCGATGTCACCGGAGGCGTCGAGGAGGATGGGGTACTGCATCTTCCAGTCCTTCTTGGCCGCGGCGTTGGTGGCCTGGCCGCTGCCGGGCATGCCGTCGCCGTTGCTGTTGATGGCGACGATCACGACGTCCTTGGAGTTGTACTTGGTGTGGAGGTCGTTGAAGGTGTTGCCGGCGTCGCCGTAGTGCTTCTTGACGTAGGGGCACTCGGCGTTGAACCACTGGAGGACGACGATCTTGCCGGACTTGGTGAGCTCGGCGAGGGAGTGCTCCTTGCCGTCGGTGTCGGTGAGCTTGAAGTCGGGGGCGGCATCGCCGACGGCGAGGCCCTTGGCTTTGTCCTTGTCCTTGCCTTTCTGGGCTTTGTCCTTGGACTTCTCTTTGGAGCCGTCCTTCTCAGCGGCCTTGTCCGACTTCGGAGCCGTCTCCTGGGCCTGGGCGACCGTGGTGAAGGCCATCATCCCCGCCAACATCGCCGCCAACATCATCTTCGTGCTCATGAGCTTCCTTTCCCGTGATTCGGCGGTTTCCCTTCGGGGCCCGCCCTTCGTAACTTGGAGCCGGCCCCGCTTACGGGGTTTCCGGCTTGTGTTCAACGCTGGTCCCGGCCGGTTTGTTGCCGACGGGGGTTTCTTCGTTCAGTTCGAGCCAGTACGAGCGGCTTTCCTTGCCCTTCCAGAGCTGGACGATCCCGACCACACCGTGCGCGGCGTCGTCGGCCTCGCCCAGTTCGGCGGTGAGCTCGGGGCCCTTCGACTCGCCTTCCGCAAAGGCGTTCGCCAGCGGACGGCCGTTGGATGCGGGCATAAAGACGACACGATCGGCGTCTTTTGCCGTGATTTTGAGGACTTCGCCGTCGACCTTCGCGGTGAAGGCATCACCCGCCTCAGTCATGGGCTTGGGCTGGGTGGCGCGGGCCTTGGCGAAGGCCTCGACCTGGGTCTTCACGGGCTGGGCGCCGCCGGGGGTTCCGACCCGGACCTGGGTGGAGAGGGAGCCCTTTTCCGGGAGGCACACGTTGCTGCAGGCGAGCCAGTTGGCGTCGATCTTGATCTCGACCACCTCGCCCACCGCCACGTTCGCGGGGACTTCGAGGGGCATGAGGATCATCGTTTCGTTTTCGTAGGTGTAGTCGACGATGTCCCCCTCGGTGGCGTGGCGGTCGGGGGTGGACCAGCGGGCTTTGCCAAGGGTCCAGCCGTCGGGCAGGGTGACCTTGAACTCGGGGGCGGTGCCGGTGTCGTTGCGGCCGTCCCAGTAGATGTGCCACCCCTTCTCGATCTTGAAGCTCACGCCGAGCCACATCGTCTTACCGGGTTCGGCGACGGTGGTCTCCTTTACGAGCTTGGGAACAGCGTGCGTGGTCTGGGCCTGCGCGACCCATGGGGTCACGGCGAGGGCGGCGGCGAGGCAGAAGGACGGGAGGGTGTTGGTCAAGGTGTTTCCCCGGCAGGGCGGCGGACCGGTACACGCGGTATGCTTCCTGTATGGATGCACAGATGCGGCGGTCGGTTCCATCTTTCGGAAAGCGTAGCCAGGGGGCGACAGTCCTGGTGCTAGGGTTTTTGCTTGGATTGGTTATCGGGGGGTGTACGCCGACGACGACGGACAAGGACATCCGCTATATCTCGGGGGCCGAGGTCCTGAAGGTCATGGCCGACGCCAAGGCCGACGGCGACCGGATGCGGATGGTGCTGATCGATCCGCGGCCGGAGGCGGAGTACGAGGCCGGGCACATCGAGGGGGCCTGGCACATGACCCTGCCGATGGTGCCGGTGGGTCGGTCCCCGGAGACGACCTTGAACAGCTTCGAGTGGATCGTTGTGTACGGCAACGACCCGGGGTCCGCGACGGCGCGTGGGATGTCGAAGCGGCTGATCGCCAACGGGTACAGCCCGGACATCTACCTCTACGCAGGGGGGATGCTGGACTGGACGCGGCAGGGGGGAAGCGTGGAGACGGGGAAGGATGGCCGGACGGGCGGGCCGCGCATGCCGGTACCGGGTCGGTGAATCCGGCGGGAGAGTCTGGGGCTGGGGTGGGAGTGTGGCGGGTGGTTTACCTACACTGCGGGGCTTTTAGGAGCCCCATTGATGCACTTGTCCGCTGATCAGATCCGCCAGACCTTCATCGACTACTTCGCGAAGAAGCAGGCGCACACGTTCGTCCCCAGTTCGCCCTCGGTCCCGCTGGACGATCCGACGTTGCTCTTCACCAACGCCGGCATGAACCAGTTCAAGCCGATCTTCCTCGGCCAGGCCGATCCCAAGACGGAGATGGGCCGGTGGAAGCGTGCGGTGAACAGCCAGAAGTGCATCCGGGCGGGCGGCAAGCACAACGACCTGGACGACGTGGGCAAGGACACGTACCACCACACGTTCTTCGAGATGCTGGGCAACTGGTCCTTCGGCGACTACTTCAAGAAGGAAGCCGTCGAGTGGTCGTTTGAGTTGCTGACGAAGGTGTTCGGGCTGTCGCCGGACCGCCTGTACGCGACGTACTTCGAGGGGAACCCGAAGCTCGGCGTTCCCGCGGACGAGGAGACGCGCCAGCTGTGGATGAAGTTCCTTCCCGAGGACCACATCATCCCCGGCAACATGAAGGACAACTTCTGGGAGATGGGTGACACGGGGCCTTGCGGTCCGTGTACCGAGATCCACTACGACCGGATCGGCGGGCGCAATGCCGCGAAGACCGTGAACCAGAGCGATCCGGACGTGATCGAGATCTGGAACAACGTGTTCATCCAGTTCAACCGCGAGTCCGATGGGTCGCTGAAGCCGCTGCCGGCCAAGCACGTGGACACGGGCATGGGCCTGGAGCGGCTGGTGAGCGTGCTGCAGAACAAGCGGAGCAACTACGACACGGACGTGTTCGCCCCGATTTTCGCGGCGATCGAGCGGCTCACGGGCGCGCGGCCGTACATGGGCAAGCTGGGGGACGCGGACAAGGACAACATCGACACGGCGTACCGCGTGATCGCGGACCACATCCGCACGCTGACCTTTGCGATCACGGACGGCGCGATGCCGAGCAACGTGGGCCGCGGGTACGTGCTGCGGCGGATCCTGCGTCGCGCGGTGCGGTACGGGCGTCAGATGCTCAACGCGCGGTCGGGCTTCTTCTCGCAGCTCGTGCCGGTGGTCGTGGAGCGGTTCGGGGAAGTCTTCCCGGAGCTCAAGGCCGATCCTGCACGCGTGACGTCGATCATCCTCGAGGAAGAAGAGTCGTTCGGCCGCACGCTGGACCGTGGCATCAAGCTCTTCGACGGCGTGGTGCAGGAGATCCAGACCAAGGGCGGCAAGGTGATCCCGGGTTCGGAGGCGTTCAAGCTGTACGACACCTACGGATTCCCGGTCGATCTCACCGAACTGATGGCCGCGGAGCGCGGCTTGACGGTGGACAAGGCGGGCTTTGAAGCCGAGCAGACCAAGGCGCAGGAACTCAGCCGCGCCGGCGGGAAGACGGAAGAGAAGCACCTGGGGCTTTCGGGCGACGACGTTGCCCGGCTGAAGCACCTGAACATCTCGCCGACCGATGATTCGAGCAAGTTCGGCACGCAGGACGTTCGCGCCCGCGTCGAGGCGATCTTCAACGGCACCAACTTCGACGATCACGCGCGGACGAGTGTCGCGAACCGTCGCATTGGTATCGTCGTCGACCGCACCGGCTTCTACGCCGAGATGGGCGGCCAGGAGGCCGACTCCGGCGTCATCAAGCTGCTCGGCGAATCCCGCGGCAACCGGATGAGCGAGGGCGGCGAGTTTGTCGTGGAGAGCGTGAAGAACTTCGGCGGGTACGTGCTCCACATCGGGCACGTCGCGCGGGGCGAACTGCACGTGGGTGACTCGGTGTCGATGGAAGTCGACAAGCTGCGCCGTCTTCGCACGGCGAGCAACCACACCTCGACCCACCTGGCAAACTTCGGCCTGCGCAAGGTGCTGGGCAACCACGTGGACCAGAAGGGCTCGCTCGTTGCGCCCGAGCGGATGAGGTTTGACTTTGTCAACAACCAGCCCGTCGCGGCGGAGCAGTTGGCCGAGGTGGAGAAGATCGTTCGGACGCAGATCAAGCAGGATCTCACTGTGTACGCCGAGCCTTCGCCGTTGCACGTGGCCCGCGGGATCTCGGGTCTTCGCGCGGTGTTCGGCGAGACCTACCCCGACCCGGTGCGCGTCGTTTCGATCGGCGAGCCGGTGCAGGAACTGCTCGACAACCCGGCCAACCCAGCGTGGGGCGAGTTGAGCGTCGAGTTCTGCGGTGGTACGCACGTCACCACGACGGCGATCATCGGCGATTTCGCGATCATCTCGGAAGAGGCTGTGGCCAAGGGCATCCGTCGTATCGTGGCGATCACCGGGGACGCGGCCGAAGGTGCGGCGATCACGGCCGATGCCTTCGCGGCACGCGTGAAGGATGCCTCGATGTACTCCGACGCTGAGCTCGCACGCGCGCTGCCCGCGATCATCACGGATCTCGAAGCGGCGACGATGTCGGTGTCGCGCCGGGCCACGCTCCGCGCAGCCGTGGCGGGATTGCAGGAACGCCTCAAGGCCGCGGAGAAGAATCTCGCGGCGGCGGCGCGCGACGAGGCCGTGAAGCAGGCCCGCGTGATCGCCGATGGTGCGTCCAACATGAACGACCAGGTGGTCGTGGCGAGCATCGAGCTCGGCGACGACCGGCAGGCGTTGCAGGCGGCCGTCAAGGTCATCCGCGACCGCTGCGCCCACGCTTCGGTGATGCTCCTGGGCGTCGATGAGGCGGGTGGCAAGGTCTCGGTCGCGGCGGCGGTCCCGGATGCCCACGTGAAGAAGGGCCTGAAGGCGGGCGACTGGGTGCGGGATGCGGCGGCCATTCTGGGCGGCAAGGGCGGCGGCAAGCCGGACTCCGCGCAGGGTGGTGGCACGGATGTCTCCAAGGTGAAGGACGCGATCAGCCAGGCGCGGACCAACGCGCTCAAGCTGGTCATGTGATCGGCGGGCGTTACGGGAGGTCCCGATGAGGCAGATCCGCGCGGCACGAGGCTTCGTTGGCGGCGTGGCGGTCCTGTGCGCGATCGTGATGCTCGCGCTCCTGGCGTGGAAGACCTCCATCCAGGTGAAGCACATTCCGCCGAACACCATCGGGGCCGATCGCTATACGTCCAAGTACATCTCGTCCGCGGTCGGTGTGGGGGTTACCTTCATCGCGCTCGCGGGCGGTGTCGGTGCGGCGTCGTACTTCGCGTTTCGTCGTTCCGAACGCGCGGCGGCGGTCGGCATGAACATCGTGCTCGGCTTGGGTATCGCCGTGTTCTCGTTCCAGCTCTATCGGTACTACGCCCACGGGCCGCAGTCGGTCACGTCGCCCGGGCCGGTTGCAATCCAGCCGCAGCCAACTCCGCCGCCGGTGCAGAATCGCCCTGCTCGTCCGCCGCAGGTTGTTCCGCAGCCGGCGCCGAGCAACTCGACGCAGCCCGCCCCGACGCCGGCACGCAACCCAAGCCCCACACCCGTTCCTACCCCCGCGCCTGTTCAACCCGATGTGCCGCACGCCGCGATCAAGCCGGCGGTCGAGCGGCGCAAGGCGGAGGTGCTGGCGGCCTCGCGTGAGCTCGCGGAGCAGGCTGCCGCGGCGATGGACTTCGCGAGCAAGCCGAAGCGATCGGGGACGGAACTGGACGCGAAGATCAAGGAAGCGGAGGAGTTGCTCGCGGCGGCATCGGCCCTCGAGAAGCGGCTGCGCGCGGAGGACGATGAACTTCAGAAGGAACTGACGGCCGCGGGAGTCGACACCGGGGAGGCGATGCGAGCGGGGGTGGAGTTCTCGCGGGAGAACGAGCTGTTCGAGCGTTCCACGGCGGCGGCAGCGGTCGGTCGATTCGCGGAGGACGCGGCGGGGCTGTTCCGGGTGATGCGGGAGAACCTGCCGCGGATTCAGGTGAGCGCGGCGGGCGAGGTGACGAGCAAGGACCGGGAGGTGGAGCAGAAGCTGTTCCACGTTCGGGCGCAGGTGAAGTTCCACGTGAACGATCGGGACCGAACGCTGGGGGCGCTTCGGCGCTAGCGGGCATGAGTGACGGGGCGGAGCGTGTCGGTGCTCCCACTCCCCTGAAGGCCTCCGCGAGACTCTCCCCGTGAAACGCAGTTCTCCGCCCTGCGTAGAACCGTGAACGCGGGAGGACTCCGATGGGCCTGATCGGGCGGATCGCTGCTGCAACGCTGGTCGGAACGGTGATGACCGTTGGTCAGTGCTGGCTGCTCGCTCTGCAGGCCGTGCCGACGACCCTGACCGTCCCGTTTGTACCCGGCGCGACGTACCAGTGGCCCGCGCCGGTTCCGGCGAACTGGCCTGCGTGCAGGGAGTACGTTCGATGGCGCGGCGTCGGCATGGAGCGGGAACAGGCCTCGGAGCAGATGGCGCTCTCCAGCCGCCTCCCGGTGTATTCTGTAACGCGTGACGTGGTTGGGTGGCCGATGGGCGCGATGGAGTCGGTTCGGCGAGAATACCTGCCCCTGAGCGGGGCTGGTGTTATCCGGGTTGAGGGGGTGGGCTTCGGCTCCGGGATTCGGGTGCGCAGAGGGAGCGGGCCCGCGGCCTTTGAATCGTTCCTGCCGCTGCGTCCCTTGGCGGTGGGGTTCGCGTTCAACGCGCTCCTGTACACGATGATGGCCTTCGGGGTGTTGACGATGGTCGCGAGGTGGCGTGCCTCGCGCAGGCGGCACGTGGGACAGTGTGCCGCGTGCGGCTATGAGCTCGCCGGGCTTCGCACCTGCGCCGAGTGCGGAAAAGTGAGCGAGCCCCGCTGAGGAGCGGGGCTCGCGAGTGCGATGCGGATGGGTGACGGGCTCAGGAGCCGACGGGCGCCGTGGGCTTCACGGCCTCTTCCTTCTTGGGCGCGGCCTTGGCGTCGAGGTTCTTCACCTTGATGTTCTTGTACCACACGTCGTCGCCGTGGTCCTGGAAGGCGATGTGGCCCTTGGAGTGCTTGCCGAACTCCTTCCAGTCCTTGAACTTGCTCGCGGCGATCCGCTTGTTCCAATCATCGCTGCCGATGGTGTACTCCACGACCTTCTTGCCGTTGAGCCAGTGCTCGACGTGGTTGTTGTTCACCACGAGCTTCGATTCGTTCCACTCGCCGACGGGCTTGGTCGCGTCTTCGCTGCATGCGTAGAGCGCGTAGCAGGAAGCGGCGGAGGTCTCGGGCTTCTTGCCGTCGTTGTGCTTGGTGTTGTCGAGGATCTGGTACTCGGGGCCGGTGAGGTAGGGGGGGCCGTCGAGTTCCTTGACGTGGTACATGATGCCGCTGTTGCCGCCCTCGCTGATCTTCCACTCGAAGGTGAGCTCGAAGTTCTCGAACTGCTCCTTGGTGATGATGTCCCCGGCTCCGCTGCCCTTCTTGAAGTGGAGGGCGCCGTCGGCGACTTCCCAGCCGTCGGGGAGCTTGTCCTTGCGGTAGCCGCGGAAGTTGTCGCCGCTGGTGCCGTCGAAGAGCACGGTGACGCCTTCCTCGGCGGCGGCGGTTGCGGGGGCTTCCTTCTTGGGTTCGTTCTGGGCGAGCGCGGGGCTCGCGGCGAGAGCGAGGGCCGAGAGCAGAACAGCAGCGGGGGTGCGCATTTCGTGGTCTCCTGAGTTGAGCGAAAGGGTAGGCCGCGCGTGCGGCGCACGAAAAAGCCCCGCGATGGCGCGGGGCTTTGGGGGGAGGCTGGTGTGCCGGATCAGCGCTGGTCGATGGTCAGCGGGAGATTCGGGTCGAAGGTTCCGACGGAGATGTTGCCGATGGTGTAGCGGCTGAGGGTGACGCCCTTGCTGACGCGGAAGAGGAGGATCAGCTTCTGGTCGTCACGGCTGCGGGTAAGGCCTACGCCTTCGCGGCCGAGTTCGTCGATGGAGGCGATGGGGGTGCCGGGGGTGTAGCGGATGTCGTAGAGCGTGGCGTCGTTGTAGATCCAGCCAACGGGGAGGTAGGCGACGTTGTTGGTGTCGCGGAGCATCGGGGCCATCTTGGCGTCGGCGGAGGAAGCGACCGGGCCAAGGAGGCTGAAGATGGAGGTGCCGCTGACTTCGACCTGGATGATGAGGGTGTCGGACGAGTTCGCGAACTTCTCGATGCGGAGGGACTTCTCGATGCCCTGGGCCTTGCTCACGGTCTCTTTGGTGACCTTGGTGCGGCCGTCGAGGATGACGAGGCTCTCGTCGAGGACGAGCCCGGAGACGGTGCCGTTCTGGAGCTGCTGGCGGAGGCGGTTGGAGACGTTGAAGCCTTCGATCTGCGGGAGCTGGTTGGGCTGGAGGGGACGGCCGTCGCCGATCTTGATCTCGCGAGACGTGTCGAGCGGGGTTTCGTCCTTCACGCCGCCCGCGCCGTCCTTCTTGATGAAGCGGTTGGTGGCGATCGCGGCGTCGCGCTCGCTGGCGGAGGCGTACTCACCCAGGCCCGCGGGGAGCACCGCGTCGTTCTCGTCGCGGACCATGTGACGGACGTTCTTCACGTAGAGGGCGACGGGTTCGAAGTTCGGAGGAACGGGGAACTCGAAGGCGAAGACGGCCTCGGCTGCGCCGCCGGCGGAGGCGAGGAAGACCTCTCGGCCGTCGTAGCGGAAGCGGGCGAGCTGCGGGGTCGCGGCCTCGGCCTGGCAGATGGCGGCGACGGGGTAGATGGTGCGGTACTCGTAGCCTTCGGCATCGCCGACGACGAGGCGGACCTGTGCCGCGCCGACGACGACCTTGCCGTCGCCACGGTCCTTGGCACCGGCGTTGAAGTTCACGACGTACCCGTCGAGGTAGGTGCCCTGCTCGAGGTTGGCGCGGTCTGCGTCGGTGGCCTGCTGGGAGTTGGGGCTCCACTTGTCGCGGAGGAGGTCGGTGGGCTTGGAGTTCTTTCCCTTGCCGACGGTGTAGCGGCCGATGACCTGGAAGTCGGTGGGCTTGAGGGTGTTGCGGTTCTTGCCTTCACCGAAGGTCATGCGAAGGGCGGTGGGGACCTCGGAGAGGTTCGGGTACATGCGGGCGAGCGGGGTGTCGGTCGAGAACACACGCTGCGAGGTGTACTTGTACATCTCCTCGACGGCCTTGTCGACGGGCAGCATGAGGTTGCCCGCGCGGACGATGTTGCCGGTGGAGGAGTACTCGAGGGCGCGGTAGCCGAGGAACTCGGCGTCCACGCGGAACATGCCGAAGCTGAGGATCGTGATTCCCGCGGCGATGACACCGGAGGTGATGCCGCAGAGACCGCCGCCGATGTAGTCGACCGGGGGGAGGACCTTGACGTTGGCGGGGATGATCTTGTCGAAGATGAGGCGGATCGGGATGAGTGCCACGGCGAAGGGGAGGCCCAGACCGATGGCCCATGCGGAGTTCTCGAGCAGGCCGCCCTGTTCGAGGAGCATGTAGGCGATGGGCTCCCAGACGGCGAACGCGATCGCGGCGGCCGCGAAGACGCAGATCATGTGCAGGAACGCGGAGAAGAACCCGCGGAGCATCCACGTGTAGCCGATCAGGAGGATGATCACGAGGGCGAGGGCAGCGAGGATCATGACGAGACTCTCCGGGCGGGGCGTCGGGCTCGTGGGAGCCCGTGGTAGTCAGGAACGGGTCGGGGAACGATCAGGCCTTCTTGGCAGCTGCCGCGGGCGCGGGGGCCGGTGCGGCGGGAGCGGGTGCGGCCTCGGCGGTAACGCGGGTGATTTCTTCGACGCTGGTGATGCCGTCGATGGCCTTGCGGATGGCGGCCTGCTGGATGGTGGGAACGTTGCGCTTCTTGAGGAGCATCTTGAGGGCGTTGAGATCGCCAGCCTTGATGGCGGTGCGTTCTTCATCGCCGAAGAGGAAGACCTCGAAGATGCCTTCCTGGCCGGAGAACCCGGAGCCGTTGCAGAGGGGGCAGACTTCGGGCTTGTTCTTGATGAGGACCTGGCCGCCCTTCTTGTAGAGCTGCTTGACGCGGTCGGCGGGGAGGCCGAGCTTCTTGAGCATGTCGGCGGAGGGGGGGTACCCGACGCGGCAGTTGGTGCAGAGCTTGCGAACGAGCTTCTGGGAGATGATGCCCTGGATGGCCTTGCCGGCGTCGGCGGGTTCACCGACGAGCTTCATCCACATCTGAAGGGCCTGGAACGCGCTGTCGGCCTTGAGGGAGACGTACGCACGGACGCGTTCGAGGTCGGCCTTGGCGACTTCCTTGGCGGTGCTGGGGTCACCGATTTCGGCGAGGCCGATGACGTCGGGCTCGCGACGGATGATCGAGCGGACGAGGGTCGAGAGCTCGGGGCCTTCGACCTGCGGGTCCCACTTGTTCTGGCGCGCGCCTTCGAGGGCGTCCTGGACTTCCATTTCGACGGTCTGCACGTTCTGGGTGTAGGCGTCGTGCATGCGGACGAGGGTGTAGAAGGTGGTGGTGCGGCCGCCGTCGAGGGGGGAGGAGAGCAGGACCACGCCGCGACCTTCGTTGACGAGCTTGGTGAGGTCGTTGAACTGGGGCTCGAGGAGACCGAGCTGGTCGACCTTGCGGCGGACCTGACCCTCGGGGTCGATGAGCCAGGTGAGGCGAAGGCCGGTCTGGCCGCCGATGGAGGTGAGGCGAACCTTCTTCTTGGTGTCGAGGCGTTCGATGGTGAGATCGGCCTGGAGACGCTTGCGGCGTTCATTGACGTCGAGCTTCGCGGCGGTCTTCCAGAGGTCGATGATCTTCATCGCGTCGGCGGCGGGCATGGAATCGCCAGCCTGGCGGACGCCGTCCACGAGGTAGGAAACCTGGTAGGTGTTGTCCTTGCCGGAGGGGGCGAGGTCGATCTGGTTGCCCTTGGCCTCGAGGCACTTGAGGTAAACGGCTTCCGCGGCGGCGCGGACGGTGAACTCGGGGGTTTCGGCGGCGGGAGGGGGGAGGGTGCTCTTGTCGGAGGCACGGAGGACGAGCTCGACCTTGGACTGCTTCTTGGCGGCGTCCTTGGCCTTCTTGGCGTCGGCGTAGCGGCTGAAGTCGAGGGTGAGGCGGAGGTTCTCGGGGACGCGTTCGTCCTTGTTGGTGATCATGACGAACGCGGCGACGTCAGCCGAGAGGATGACGACGATGGTGGCGAACGAGATCCAGACGGCGGCCTCGCCCTCGACCGGCATGGCGAAGGCGACCGCGAAGGCGATGACGCCGCAGGCGAGGTGGAGGAGGTTCCAGTTCTCCCGGGGGAGGAAGAAGCGGGCCGCGTGCTTGTCGAAGATCTTGGAAACGATCCACGCCCACGGGATGAATGGGAGGAGGAGAACGATGGGCTTCCAGGGAGAGGCGAGCATGAGCCCGTCTGCCAGGGTGAGCATGGTTCCGTTCTGAGCGGCGAGGAGATTGATCACCGGAGCGAGTTCCTGTTCAAGTGATGCCGGACCTTCTCAACCCGGTGGAAAGGCCGGGTCGAGAGCGACGGACCAAGGGGCCGTCGGGGGTTGAAAGCGTATCAAGTCTGCGCGGACTTGGGGGGCTTGAAGCCAGAAGGAGGGAACGAAAAGGGCCCCAGCGGGGCCCTTCGGGAGGGGTTTGTGGGGGATTACTTGCCGAGCTTCTTGAGCATCATGCGGAACTCATCGATGTTCGGGCTGGCTTCTTCGGCCACCTTGAGGGCGATGTATTCCTGCTCGACGAGCTGAACGAGGTGCCAGTTGAAGTCCTGCATGCCGACCTGGCGGGCTTCGACGGACTTGATGTATTCGCGGAGTTCACCCTCGCGGCCTTCGAGAACGTGCTTGCGCACGACGGCGTTGTTGATGAGGATCTCGATCCCCGGGATACGGGCGATATTGGCGTGGAGCGTGGGGAGGAGCTTCTGGTAGACGAAGGCACGCATCTGGTAGCCCAGGATCTTGCGGACCTGCTCGACTTCTTCCTGCTCGAAGAGGCCGTAGATACGGCTGAACGTCTGGGTGGTGCTGGAGGCGTGGATGGTTCCGTAGACAAGGTGGCCGGTTTCGGCGGCGTGGAGCGCGGCTTCGAAGGTTTCGTTGTCGCGCATTTCGCCGACCAGCACGACGTCGGGGTTTTCACGGACCAGGGCGCGGAGGGCGATCTTGAAGTCCAGGCAGTCGATGCCGATCTCGCGCTGGTTGATCGTGGCCTTCTTGTCCTGGAAGATGTACTCGATCGGGTCTTCGATGGTCACGATGTGCACGGGCTTGCGCTCGTTCACGTAGTCGAGCATCGCGGCGATGGTCGTGGACTTGCCCGAACCGGTGACGCCCGAAAGGAGCACGATGCCCTGCGGCTGCATGGCGATGTCGGCCATGATCGGGGGGCAGTACAGGTCTTCGAAGCGGCGGATGTTGCTGGTGATCAGACGACCGGCAACCGACAGCTTGCCACGAGCCTGGAAGAGGTTCACGCGGAAGCGGTTGTTGTCGTCGTAGTCGTACGCGAAGTCGACCGAGCCCAGCTTGTAGAGATCGGCGAACTGCTCCTCGGACAAGATGGCCTGGGCGATCTGCCAGAACTCGTCGGTGGTGACCGCCTCGGTGTCCAAGGGCTTCAACTGGCCGCGGAGACGCAGCTTGGGCACCTGATCCGACTTCATGATCAAGTCGGAGGCGTTGAGCTTGATGGCCGCCTGGAGGAACTTGCCCCAGCGGGTCGCGTGGGGATCGGTCTTGCGGCGCTTACCCAGGCTGATGTGGCCGACATCGCGTGCTGAACTTTCGGGCTCGGTTTGAACGCTCATGGCACCTTTCCTCGACGCCCTCGGGCGCCGTTCTCAACAGACGATGAGCCTAGCCGCAGGCCCCCAGGAGTGGAAGGCCCAATCGACGCCAACAGGACGCGGCCTCCCCGGGGGAAGGACCGATATCCCGCCAGATGCCGTGCGGGTGCGGGGACGACGTTTGTGGTCTATTCGCCCGCGGCTGACCCGCGGTTCCGTCGCGGGGGGACGCATGGTATCGCGTTTGGCCCCTGGACGCCACCCCCCGCGCGTCTTAGCCGGGCGCGAGCAGGGCTTCGAGCGACTTTCGGAGATCGGAATCCGCGGGGGCGAGGGGGAGGGCGCGGGTTGCCGCTTCGCGAGAGGCCTCGATATCCCCCGTGGCCTTGAGGGCGTGGGAGAGGGCTTCGAGCGCCTCGGGGCTTTCGGGGGCCATCTCGACCGCGCGTCTGGCGACGGCGAGGGCGCGGGGGAGGTCCCGGAAGGACTCGGGCGTGCAGGTCGCGAGTGTCTTGGCGAGGGCGGCGAGGTCGGTTGGCTTGACCGTGGGGCGATTTTCGAGGGACTCGAGGCGGGCGAGACGCACCCGGGTGCGGGTGCGTTGCGCGAGTTCGGGCTTGTTGTTGGCGGTGTACGCGTCGACGAGGAGCTTGGCGGCCTGCTGGGTGTTGCTGCTTCGCGGGCCGGGGTTGAGGAGCATGGCGTCGACGGCCTGCTCCATGAGGGCAAGCCCCTCGTCGGTTCGACCGAGGGAGTTGGTGATCGCGCCGAGGTTGAGGCGGGCTTCGGAGGTATCGGGGTGGTTTGGGCCGAGGGTTCGTTCAGTGGATTCGACGACGGTCTGTATGGCCTCCAAGGCCCGCTGGAAGTCCTTGTTGTCGGCGAAGGCGGCTCCGAGGTTCAGACGCATCCGGTTCACATCCGGATGGTCGGCGGGGTACCTGGCGAGTGTGGTGGCAAGGCACTCCTGCAGAATGGCGATCGCCTCCGGCAGCCGGTTGATGTGCATCAGGCTGGCCGCGTGATCGGAACGGACGTTGATCGCGTCGGGGTGGTCGCGTCCGTACACGGCGTCCGCGTCGGGGATGAGCGCCGCGTAGGCGTTTGCGGCCTCTTCGTAGCGGGCCTGGTAGTAGAACGAGCTGGCGATCTGGTGGCGGGTGGTCAGCACATCCACGTGACGCGGGCCGTACTTGGCCAGCATGATCTTGAGAATCTCAGCGAAGATGGGATCCGCGTTCGCGAACTCGCCTCGTATCGCCCACGCACGCGCGATACCGGACAGCGTGCGGATCGTGTCGTAGTGGTCGGGTCCGAGGGTTGCGCGTTGGGCCTCGAGGGTCGATTCAAGAAGGCGCACCGAATCGTCGAACTTTCCCATGTCGGCGAGGAGGGTGCCGAGACCTGCCTGACTCCAGAGCGTATCGGGGTGCGTTGGGCCCTTGACCCGACTCTTGATCGCGATCGACTCTTCCAGCACTCGGCAGGCCTCGGCGCGATTGCCCATGTCTTCAAGGGCTCGTGCGAGCGTGTCGGCGCATGTGAGCGTGACGGGGGCGGAGTCGCCCAGAGCCTCGCGACACTTCTTGTACGCATCGGTCAGCAGGCCCGCTGCCTCCGTCCCTTTTCCGGCGCGACGGAGTACGGTCGCGTATGTCGATTGGGCCCCGAGCGTTCGAGCGTGCAGCGGCCCGTTCTTGGCGAGTTGGCCTTCGTAGGCGGCTTTCGTCAGGCTCGTCGCCCGTTCGAAGTTCCCGAGGAACGCTTCGAAGTTGCCCAGGGACTCGGTCCCTCGAAGGGTGATGTCGTGCGTCGGCCCGAGTTGCCGGGCGGCCTTGTCGACGGTCTGTTCCATCAGCGCATAGCTTTCCTCGCGTCTGTCCTGGTCTCGGAAGACCCTGGCCAGGAGAATCGAGGTCACGAGAGCCCTCTCGGGCGTGTCCGAGGAGTTGGCTTCGAAGTAGGCCGATGCGGCCCGCAGGTGTTCCTCGGCTTTCTGGTAGTCGCCCAGACTGGCATAGATCTCTCCGATCACGCGCCGGAGGTCGGCGACGGTGAGCGGCTGCGAAGCGAGGCGGCTGGTCTCGGCCTGCGATAGACGGAAGGACGCCTCGTCGAGTGCCTCGCGGAGTTTGATGTCGCGGCCGCGGCCGCGCCGACCCTCGACGGAGGGGGCGACGGCCTTGAGGAGGTCTTCGATGAGGAAGTCGTTGATGGAGCGAGCGAGCGTGCTCTGTCGTACGGCTTCTTCGCCGGCGGCCTTGGCACGCACGAGGCCGTTGACCCATGCCCCTGCGCCAGCGAAGAGCGCGATCGCGACGCATGCGCCCGCGATGACGGCGGTGCGATTGCGTCGCACCATCTTGGTCAACGTGTAGGAAACGCTGGGGGGCGTGGCCAGAACGGGCAGATCCGCGAGGAACCGGCTCAGATCTTCCGCGAATGCCTCGGGGGACGAGTACCGGCGGTTGCGGTCCTTGTCGAGGGCCTTCATGACGATCCAGTCGAGATCGCCCTTGAGTGCTCGGACGAGGGATTGGGCGTCGGTGCGACGCCGGCGGGCGATGAGATCGGCGGATTCGTGCTCCGCGTAGGGTGAGGGCAGCGGGGTTCCGCGGAGGGTGTGGAGGCGCGTGCTGGGGCGCAACGGTTCTTCTTCGCGGATGATCCGCTGAACCTCGCCGATTGCCGCGCTTCGGAGCCGACCCGCGTCGAGGGGGGTGACGCCTGTCAGCAGCTCGTAGAGCAGGACGCCGAGTGAGTAGACGTCGGAGCGGGTATCGGCGTCGACGCCGCTGGTGTCGGCCTGCTCGGGCGACATGTACTCGAGGGTGCCGATGATGGAGCGGTGCTCGGTGAAGAGGGTTCGGTCGGTGAGGCGGGCGCTGGTTGCTTTGGCGATGCCGAAGTCGATGACCTTGGGGATGGGTTTGCCGTCGGCAACGGTGACGAGGACGTTCGAGGGCTTGATGTCCCGGTGGATCACGCCCTTGCTGTGGGCGTGCTGCACCGCGAGGCAGACCTGCTGGAAGAGTTCGAGGCGGGCTTCGGTCGAAAGGCTCTCGCGGTCGGCGTACTCCGTGATCGGGTCGCCCCGGACGAGCTCCATCACGAAGTAGGGCCTGCCGGTGGCGGTTGATCCCGCGTCGAAGACCTGTGCGATGTTGGGGTGCTGCATCAGGGCGAGGGCCTGACGTTCGGCCTCGAACCTCGCGATCACCTGGCGGGTGTCCATGCCCAGCTTGATGATCTTGAGGGCGACCCGCCGACGCACGGGCTGCTCCTGCTCCGCCATGAACACCTGGCCGAAGCCGCCCTCGCCGATGAGCTGAAGCAGCTTGTACTGGCCGATCTTCGCTCCCTCGCCGTCAGAAGCCTGGGGCGCCTCGCTTTGCGGCGGCAAGGTGTTGGTGGGGGAGTTCAGGTAGTTGCCGGCCTTGCCGAGGGCGTGCAGCAGGCCGAGCACCTCGTTCTTCACGCGCTCGTCCGGTGCGTGCTGACGGACGTACTCCTCGCGCTTCTCCAAGGGGAGGTCGAGGGCCGCGGCGAAGAGGGCACGTGTCTGGCCGGTGCTGTCGGGCATGGTGTGCTCAGGTCTGTTCGCCGAGCTCTCGGAAGAGCCAGGCGCGGGCGAAGGCCCAGTCGGTGTCGACGGTTCGAGGGGAGAGACCCATTGCTTTGGCGGTCTCGTCGATCGAGAGGCCGCTGAAGAGCCGGAGCCGGACGACGGCCGCGACCCGTCCTTCCTTTTCCTCCAGGCGACGGAATGCCTCTTCGAACGCAAGGACATCTTCGGGATCCTGGTCTGTCGCGAGATCGACGATGTCGAGGGGGATGCGTTTGGCGGCCTTTCCCTCGGCGCCACCGCGTTTGACGCGGGCGCGGGCCCGGGCGTGTTCGATGAGGATCCGGCGCATGGCTTCGCCGGCGGCGAAGAAGAAGTGGGCACGGTTGTGCCACTCGATCTCCCCGGCCCCCACGAGTCGGGCGTAGGCCTCGTGGACGAGGGCGGTGGCCTGCAGGGTGTGCTCGCGCCGCTCCTCCTTCATGCGGTTCTGGGCGATGGCCCGGAGTTGGTCGTAGACCAGGGGGAGCAGTTCGGAGGCGGCGAGCGGGCGTCCCGCGGCGGCGTCATCGAGCAATCGGGTGACTTGTTCTCGGGTGGTGTTCACACCGGGGAGTGTACTGGAAAAACAAACAGGGCCCGCGTGAGCGAGCCCTGTGGGGGGGTCTGTTGAAGGATCAGTTCAGCGAGAGGGACTCGAGCAGGGGAGCGATGATCTGCTCGGCCTGCTGCTGCTGACGCTGGGCCTCGAGGGCGTCCTTGTTGCCAAGGAAATGCGCTTCGAGCTGGAGCTTGATCTTCTCCATGGCCTTGTTCTGGATCTGGCGGACACGCTCCTTGGTGACGCCGATGATCTGGCCGACCTGCTCGAGGGTCATGGGCTTGTCGAGTTCACCGGATTCGAGGCCGAAGCGGTGCTCGATCACGGTGCGCTCGACATCGGTGAGGTCGGCGGTGTTCTGGAGAACGATCCGCTTGACCTCTTCGGCAGCGTCCTTCTCGAAGGTCGACCGCTTGGTCTCGAGGAAGTTGGACTTCTCGAGCTTGGGGTCGAAGTCGGTGGGGAAGCGCTGGCGGTACTTGCTGAGCTTCATGCCCTGGCGGGAGAAGGCCTTGAGGATGGCGCGGCAGGCGTAGGTGGAGAACTTGTAGCCACGACCGGCGTCGAACTTGTCGACGGCGCGGAGGAGGGCCATGTTGCCTTCGCTCACCAGGTCCGCGAAGTCCACTTCGCTCATGCGGGTCCGCTTGGCCATGGCGAGCACCAGCGCGAGGTTGGTTTCCGCGATCTGCTCGCGCACCCGATCGGCGATCCGGTGCCACTGCAGGATTTCGTGGGCCTGCTCGGGGTTGGGCTGCTTGGCGGCGGTCTCCCAGACGTCCTTCTGGATGCGGTTGATCCGGAAGCGGGCGTAGTTGAACTGGTGGAAGAGGACCTTTTCCTGGGCGCCGGTGAGGATGACCTGCTGGGCGCTCTTCACCGTGCGGGTGCGGGCGCCGCTGAGATCGTCCATGACCGGGTGGTACCAGGAGGTATCGGGCTTGGGGATGTCGTGGCCGCGGGTGTAGATCCGCTCCTCGGCGCCCTCTTCCTCGAACTCGGGGCTGGGGATGAAGTCCTGCTCGCAGGACATGATCTGCACCAGGAGGCGCTGATCCTCGGAGCTAAGGCCCTTGCGGACCCCGGCCTTTCCCGAGCGTCCGGGGGCGGGCGCGGTGGTGGTGGTGTCGCTCGTTACGCCAACGCGATTCCGGCGCCGGACCTGTTCCAGCGGGCTCAACGTGCGTTTGGTGGTGCTCTGTCGCATCTCAGTCGTCCTTGCTTCATGAACCTTCGCGGCGTCTGTCCCCTTGCCGCGGGCCTTGCTTTCACCTGTCTGTCGTGGCTTCCGGCGCATGGGGCCGCCCCTTGTAGTGTCGCCCTGCTGGCGAACCCGGACTGTCCGGGAACCACGGATCTGGAATCCAACCCACAAGCCGAACCGACCTCGCGAACCAAGGGGAAGCCCCTGTTCGCGTACAAGTCGCCGGAGCAACACGCTCCGCGTCCCGTCCTTGGGACGTTCCCACGAGGCCTTTCGGCCGCAAACCGAGTCCTTTGCCCAGAACGAACCCGGCCGGGGGCCGGACTGAAGCTTGGACGCTCTTCGTTGTGCGACGGTTACCAGAGTCGCGCAACATTCACGGAATGCCGCCCCTTTTACGCTGCAGGGGGCGGGGAGTTCCCGTCTTTAGAGCAATTCTAAAGCGAGTTCTCGATCGAGTTTGTCCGCAAGCCGTCACAAATCGGGTATCCGAGCAAAACTCGCTCAATCTTTGTTTTTCTCCGCCCTCCTGGCGGCCTAACGTCCCAATACCACATGCTTGGCGTTCCGGCCGTAAGGGTCGTTCCGTCGCCAGCAAAGATACCACATAGAGACCTCGAGTCCAAGGTCTGAAGCTCCTTTTCAACAGGCTTCCCACAACGAAAATTTGTTCGTATTCTGGAAGGATACCCCATGGCCCTCGTACTCCCGCCCCTGCCGTACGCCCCCGAAGCTCTCGAGCCCCACATCGATGCCGCGACCATGGGCATTCACCACGGGAAGCATCACAACGCGTACGTGACCAACGCCAACAAGGCGCTGGAGGGGACTCCCTTCGCCGACTGGTCGGGTCTTGATCTGATCACGAAGCTGGCGGAGCTTCCGGAGGCAAAGCGTGGGCCGGTTCGCAACAACGCGGGCGGACATGTGAACCACTCGATGTTCTGGGAGCTGATGGCCCCGGCCGGGAACGGTGGTGGGGGTGAGCCGAGCGGTGCGCTGGGCGATGCCATCAAGGCGACCTTTGGGTCCTTTGCTGCGTTCCAGGAGAAGTTCCTTGCCGCGGCGACGGGCCGGTTCGGCTCGGGGTGGGCGTGGCTGGTGGTGAACGGGAAGTCGCTGGAGGTGGTGTCGACGGCGAACCAGGACAACCCGTTGATGGGGAAGGCGATCGCGGGATGCGAGGGGACTCCGATTCTGGGGTTGGACGTGTGGGAGCACGCGTACTACTTGAAGTTCCAGAACCGCCGGCCTGACTATGTGTCGGCGTGGTGGAACGTCGTGAACTGGTCCAAGGTGGCGGGTCTGTACCAAAAAGCCATGGGCTGAGTGGCGCGGCGGCGGGGCTTTGGGCCTTACGCTTTGCCATGCGCAAACAGAACATGATGTTGACCGCGTGGTTGCTGGGCCCGCTCGCCGTGCTCGCGTTGATCATGTGGGGCGTGGTCATTTCGCTCCGTAACCCGCCGAAGAAGATGGCGCCGGTGGGGGCGGGGGCTGGGAGCACGGGGTCCGACAACTCAGCGTTCCGGGTGTTTGGAACGGAGCAGGCGGTACCGGCGGGGGCGAGAACCGCGACCGCGTCTGAGCCACCTGCGCTCGCGCAGCCGGAGGGGTTGGCGCAGGGATACGTGATTGTGGTGGAGGACAAGGCGAAGCTCGCGACGCTGGAGTCGCCGATCTACATCGCGGGGTCGTTCAACAACTGGAACCCGGGGGACGCGGCGTTCAAGCTGACGCCGCAGTCGGACATGCGCTGGCGGATCCAGATGACACCGACGGCGGACGGGAAGCCGATCGAGTTCAAGTTCACGAGGGGGACGTGGGAGTTGGAGGAGCTGAATCCGGACATGA
>JBIKMF010000211.1:0-7182 GCA_044359425.1 Phycisphaerales bacterium | reverse complement strand
GGGCGGCGCGGCGAGTGGCCGGGGGGAGGGAGAGTTTGCGGAGGAGGTCGGCGGCGCGACGGGTGATTTCGATGGAGCGGAGAGCGCGGTCGTGCTCGGCGGGGGTGGGGGAGGCGGGGATGGAGGGGAGTTTGTGGGCTTCGGCGAGGAGGGCCTGGACGGAGGACTGGGCGATGTGGGAGTTGCGTTGGGAGATGAAGGCGGCGATGTCGGCGATGCCGGACTGGGCGTCGGGTTGTTTGACGCGGCGGGCGAGGGCGAGGAGAGGGAGACCCAGGGCGTTGGCGACGGCGTGGGGTTTCAGGGCGGGGTTGAAGTAGAGGTCGAGGACGGCGTCGAGGTTTGGTTCGTGATTGGTTTCCATGGAGGCAAGGTACGGTAGTTGGCGGGGGTGGTCAAGGGGGCTTGGGGGATATTTTTGGATTTTTGTAGGGGGGTTGGGAGGGCAGCGTGCCCGCGGGGTGGAGCGGGTTGGAGGGAGGTGAGATGTGGGGGAGGCCCTGGGAGGGGGCGGGGAAAGCGGGCGAAGGGATTCGAAGCCTCGACGTACGGCTTGGAAGGCACCCGGGAAAACACGCTGAAAACAAGCGTTTTCTGCTTCTGCGGGAGCGGTGTACGGAGGTCGGTGGTGTTCAGACCGTTGGCATCCCACCAGAGTTTTAGCCAACTCATAGTACTGGTTGGCCCACGCGGAGAAGTCGCCATCGGGCCGGGGGATGTAGTCGTGGGGCAAGGGCAAGGTCCTTTCCGCTGCGGCTTCCGCGCTGTGGGACATGCGGTGCGTGTGCGGGCGTCCGGTGTGTACCGGCGAGCCGCCGCCGCGACTTTGCTTGGGGATTTGCTTTGTCGGTGCGTGCCCGCGAGCCGGCCGCGGAAGTTCCCCGCGCGCATGGGGAAACCCACGGACGCGAGGCGGAGGTCCGCGCGGCGGGCGTGACGGCGGGCAGAGCGCGTGTGGGGTGTCGCGCCAGAGTCGGGTTCTCTGCGGAGTTCTCCACAGATGCCAGAGAACGTGCTTGGCAACGCCCCGCGGGACTGGGTACCATGCCGCTGATAATCGCCCGGCCGAAGCCGGGATGACGGTCGATGCTCGTGAGAACAGAGGAATCCCACTATGAAACTCAGTTTGCGGTTTGCCGCCGTCGCTTGGGCGGCGGTGCTCAGCGTGCTTTGTCCGAGTCTGGCGCACGCCCAGACCGCGGCCAAGAAGCCCAACATTCTGGTTATCTGGGGCGATGACATCGGCGGCTTCAACATCAGCGCGTACAACATGGGCATGATGGGCTACCGCACTCCTAACATCGACCGCATCGCCAAGGAAGGTGCTCTGTTCACCGATTGGTACGGCGGCCAGTCGTGCACGGCTGGGCGTGCGGCGTTCATCACCGGCCAGTCTCCCATCCGCACGGGCCTGACCAAGGTCGGCCTGCCCGGCGCCCCCGAGGGGATGAAGAAGGAAGATCCCACCATTGCCACGCTCCTGCGGGCGCAGGGGTACATGACCGGCCAGTTCGGCAAGAACCACCTTGGCGACCGCGATGACATGCTGCCCACCGCCCACGGCTTTGACGAGTTCTTCGGCAACCTCTACCACCTCAACGCCGAGGAGGAGCCGGAGAACCCTGACTACCCCAAGGACCCGGAGTTCAAGAAGAAGTTCGGGCCCCGCGGCGTCATGCACACCTTCGCTGGCGGCAAGATCACCGACACCGGCCCGCTGACCCGCAAGCGCATGGAAACCATCGACGAGGAAGTCACTGTCAAGGCCTTGGACTTCATGGAACGCGCCGCCAAGGCCAACAAGCCCTTCTTCCTGTGGTGGAACTCCACCCGCATGCACGTCTTCACGCACCTGAAGGCCGAGTCCGAAGGCAAGACCGGTCTTGGCGTCTACGCCGACGGCATGGTCGAGCATGACGGGCATGTCGGCCAGGTTCTTGACAAGCTCAAGGCCCTCGGCCTCGAAGACAACACCATCGTGATGTACTCGACCGACAACGGGGCCGAGACTTTCACCTGGCCCGACGGCGGCACCACCATGTTCCGCGGCGAGAAGAACACCAACTGGGAAGGCGGCTACCGCGTCCCGTGCATGATCCGCTGGCCCGGCACGATCAAGCCCGGCACCGTCATCAATGACATCGGCTCCCACGAGGACATGCTGATGACCTTTGTTACCGCGGCTGGCGACGCGGCCGCGAAGGAAGACCTCCTCAAGGGCCGCAAGATCGGTGACATGAACTACAAGGTCCACCTTGACGGCTACGACCTGGCCCCCGCGCTCCGCGGTCAGGCCGCCTGGCCCCGCAAGGAGTTCATCTACTGGACCGACGACGGCAGCGTCGCCGCTCTTCGCTACGGCAACTGGAAGATTACCTTCCTGGCGCAGGAAGCCGAAGGGCTCAAGGTCTGGCAACAGCCCTTCGTTGAGCTGCGTGCACCGTTGATCACGAACCTCCGCATGGACCCCTTCGAGCGTGCCGAGCACGAGAACGCCATGGGCTACCAGCGGTGGTACATGGACCGCATGTTCATGATCGCTCCGGCGGGCGCCTATGTCGGCCAGTGGCTCCAGAGCTTCAAGGAGTTCCCTCCGCGCCAGAAGCCCGGTAGCTTCAACCTCGAGCGTGTGATGGAGGCGGTGACCAAGCCGTACGGGCAGTAAAGCACAATAACACACTAACTCGCCCCGCCGCCCAAAGGCGACGGGGCGGGTTCTTCCTCGCCAGCGGAACCAGAGAGGACACGATCATGAAACACAGCAACCCGCTGTTTGCCGCAGTATTCGCTTTCGTGATCGCGCTCACGACGACCATTGCGCGGGCCGCTGACGAGCTCCCCTCATGGCACGAGGGCCCGGCGAAGCAGTCAATCATTGCCTTCGTCGAGAAGGTGACCAAGGAAGGCTCCCCCTCCTTCGTGCCGGTCGCTGAGCGCATCGCGGTGTTCGACAACGATGGCACGCTCTGGGCCGAGCAACCGATGTACTTTCAGTTCATCTTTGCGATGGACCGCGTCAAGGCGCTCGCTCCGGAGCACCCCGAGTGGAAGGAGAAGGAGCCGTTCGCCTCGCTGCTGAAGGGTGACCTGAAGACCGCGCTCGCGGGCGGTGAGAAGGCGATGCTCGAGATCGTCGCGGCGACCCATTCCGGGATGACCACCGAGGAGTTCGACAGGATCGTGAGGGAATGGATCGCCACGGCGAAGCATCCCAAAACCGGAAAGCTCTACACCGAGATGGTCTACCAGCCGATGCTTGAACTTCTGTCCTACCTGCGGGAGAACGGATTCAAAACGTTCATCGTGTCCGGCGGGGGCATCGAGTTCATGCGCCCCTGGGCCGAGAGGGTGTACGGCATCCCGCCCGAGCAGGTCATCGGTTCGAGCGGCAAGACAAAGTTCGAAATGCGGGACGGCAAGCCGGTGCTGGTGAAGTTGCCCGAGATCAACTTCATCGATGACAAGGAAGGCAAGCCCCTGGGAATCAACCAGCACATCGGCCGCCGCCCGATCGCCGCGTTCGGCAACTCAGACGGCGACCTGCAGATGCTCCAATACATCGCGGCCGGCACCGGCACGCGATTCTGTCTCTACGTTCATCACACCGACGCGGTGCGCGAATGGGCCTACGACCGCGAGTCACATATCGGCAAGCTCGACAAGGGCTTGGAAGAAGCCGTCGCCAAGGGGTGGACGGTTGTGAACATGAAGGACGATTGGAAGCTGGTCTTCCCCGCTGACGCCGGGGCACATTGACGGAGGCTCGCCGGGCGCACTCCGGCGGGCCAATATAGTTCCCTAACCAAGGAGTTCACCAATGACCCTACGAAATGCCTGCCGTAGCCTGTTCCTCTCACTTGGAATCGCCGCTCTGATCGGCCTGACCGGCTGCCGCGCCGTCGGTGGGGCAGCGGGCGATAGCCCCGCCGAGCAGCGTTCCTCCATTCAGAGGGAAGCGGCGTCGACGCTCAACGAGCTGTACACCGCGCGCCCGGAAACGCGGGCGAAGGTGAAGAACGCCGTCGGGTACGCCTACTTCAGCAACGTCAATGTGCACGTCCTGATGCTCAGCACCGAGAACGGCTATGGCGTTGCACACAACAACGCCACAGGCAAGGACACCTACATGAAAATGGCGGGCGCCGGCGCGGGCCTGGGCATGGGCGTCAAGGACTACCGCGCCATCTTCATCTTCACCGACGCCGCCGTGATGCGCCAGTTCGTCGACACCGGCCTGGACTTCGGCGGCTCTGCGGATGCCGCGGCCAAGGCGGGCACATCTGGCGGTGCGGCCAGCGCCGGCGTCTCCGGCAACTCCGTCGCCGGTATGGAGGTCTACCAGTTCACCAAGAACGGGTTGGCGCTGCAGGCCACGCTCCAGGGAACCAAGTACTGGCGCGACGAGAAGCTCAATCGCTGAGCAGTCGCACAGTGACGGCCAGGCGTACTTCCAGAGATTCTGCGTCTGGCGCAAGGGCCGCGAAACCTTAGCCTCTATTGAGTTTGACTTCGATAACACTCGCCCCCGCCGTCCGAACGCCGCGGCCCGGAACTTCTTCGTGCCACGTTATCAGTTCGCTGACAGGAGCCTCACCTTGTTGGACATCGCTCGTCGTGCCCTGCTCACCACCTCACTCGGCGCGGCAGCGTTTGCCCCATCCGCCGTCGCTCTCGCTCAGGATGGCCCGAGCGGTGGACAAGTCGCGGGTGCTGCTCGCTCGCAGCCGTCAAGCACCCCTGCTCTCTCGCCGACCGCCGCTGGCCAGCCCGAGACCGCCGCGGAGGGCGGAGCTTCCGATCTCCAGAAACTGGAGAGCCGCTGGCGATTCACGTTGAGCCCGTACCTTTGGGCCCCGTGGGTGGATGGAACCCTTTCTGTCAACGGCAACGACCTCGACGTCGACTCCGGGTTCGTCGATACGGGCGATACCGAGAGCATCTCCTACAACATGGCGCTCATGCTCCGCGCGGAGCTCTCTCACGACCGCCTCAGCCTGCTCGGCGATGGGCTCTACCTCAACATGGATGCGCCCAGGCAGGGCGTCCTGGCCGACCAGAATGCGAGACTGAAGCTCGGGCTCTACGAGCTGGGCGCGGCGTACTCGATTCTCGACACACCGCCCGCCGAACAGTCGTGGCCGCGAGTGTCGCTGGAACCTCTCGCAGGTCTGCGAATCTATGACGTCGATGCCCGCATCACCGGGTCCGGCGTCGGTCTGGATACCAGCGCGAGCAAGCTATGGATGGACGGAATGGTCGGCGCGCGGGCGCGGCTGGAGTTCAACCGCACCCTCGCGCTCTATGGCAGGGCAGACGTCGGCTTCGGCGGATCCGACCTCTCGTGGTCCGCACGCTGCGGACTCGACATCCGGCTGTGCGAAACCGCCTCGCTCGAACTGGGGTACCGCGCCCTCGACGTTGAGTTCGCCAACGGCAGCGGCGCGGATGAGTTCAACTACGATCTGCTCCTCCACGGCCCCTTCGTCGCAGTGACGATCAGATTCTGACCTGGCAAAACGCCGTCGGCCTTCTGCCAAAACGGTCAATGTCAAACCAACGACGCACGGTTTCCTTCACCCTATGCCCACGCCCTCCCAACCCGAGTTCAGCTCCTTCAATCTCCGCGTGCAGCAGAGCGAACAGGCTCGGCTTGTGCTCTTCATCGGAGTGCTGCTCTCGCTTGCCGCGCTCATCACGGTTCGGAGAATGGCGGGCGGGATCACGATGAACTCGCCGGTGTACTGGTGGACGCTGGGTTTGCTGGGCATCGGGCTGGCGTACGAGTTGTTGGCGTTCTACACGACAAGCCGCGCCAACGCTGCTGGACGGCTCGTTGGCGAACTTCACTGGCGCCTCAACGCGGCGATCGAGATCGGTCTTGCTATCGGGATGCTGTTGATCCTTCACTTGCTCTCGCCGCAAGGGCCCGTGACGGCACTGTCGGCGCCAGCACTGCTCGTGCTGCCACTGGTTGTGCTCCTCTCCGTGCTCAGGCTGCGACCGACGTTCACGCTATGGACCGGCCTGTCGGGCGCGGCGGCGCACGCCGTTCTGGCCGGGAGAACGTACGCGATCACCGACGCGGATCCGTCCACGATTCCGGTATTGTTTTCTTACGCGGTGTTGTTGGCGATGAGCGGCGTGGCAGGTGCGATGGTGGCGAGGCGTGTGCGAGGGTATGTCGAAGCGGCGGTCCGCGAGGCCGACGCGCACGGCGTTGCCCGAGCAGAGATCGTTCGCGTTGATCGCGACCTGTCGATGGCCCGTGACATCCAGCGTGGCCTGCTCCCCCAGACCAGCCCCGACCTCCCCGGGTTCGACATCGCTGGCATGAGCCGCGCCGCCGACCACACCGGTGGCGACTACTACGACTGGCAGAAGCTGCCCGACGGGCGCCTCGCCGTGGTGCTGGCGGACGTCTCGGGGCACGGTATCGCCCCCGCACTGGTGATGGCGGTCTGCCGGGCTTACGCTCGCGCGTCGCTGCCGCTGATGAACGACCCGGGGCTGCTCCTGGAGCGGGTCAACGCGCTCGTGCATGGTGACGTGCAGGGAGGCCGGTTCGTCACGCTTGCGCTCGCGGTGGTCGACGGGCCCGGCTCTCGCCTCGACCTCATCAGCGCCGGGCATGGGCCGGGCTTCCTTCTCCGGGCGGCGACGGGAGAAGTCCAACAGTTCGGTGGCGATGGTGTGCCCCTCGGCATCATCCCCGACGAGACGTACGGCCCCGCACAGACCATCGATATGGCCCAGGGAGATGTGTTGCTGATGGCGACCGACGGCTTCTTCGAGTGGCAGCGGGCTCGCGATAACCAGCAGTTCGGCATCGCAAGGCTTACGGAACTGCTCAAGAGTGCGGGACAGGAGGATGCGCAGAGCATCCTTCGGCGGATCGATGAAGCCGTACGCGCATTCGCCGAGGGCGCGGCGCAGAATGACGACGTCACGGCCGTGGTCATCAAGCGGATGTAAACACCCTGCACGATCCACGAGTTGACGGCGTTTCCGCGCCCGATGCGCGGCGTCGCTCGCTCGCCCCGCCGATCATTGGGCGCCGGCTACTTCCACTTGCTCGTGAGTGCGCTGTTGTTTCGGAAATCGATCCGCGCGTCGCTGCTGTCCACAAACCGGTCGTTGCGGAAGTACAGGAACGACACGAAGAGATCCTTGCGGTTTTTGGAG
>JBIKMF010000210.1:0-7183 GCA_044359425.1 Phycisphaerales bacterium | reverse complement strand
CCGGCTTCGCGGTAGCGGCGGGAGACGACCTCGCGGATCGAGGAGTAGTCGTCGTTGTCGACGGAGGTGACGCGGTAGCGGCGGTACTCGCTCTTGAGGGGGCGGCCGTCGATGAAGCAGACCTTGCTGCCGACGGTCTCGTTGCCCTGAAGGTGGGCGATGTCGATCGCCTCGACGCAGCGGATGGGCTCCTCGAGGCCGAGGGTCTTCTGGAGCGACTGAAGGCACTTCGCGGGCTCGATGATGACGCTCTCGGTCTCGGGCTGCCAGTTATCGCCCCGCTCGGCGCGGTGGTCGAGCTTCTCGAGGGCGCGGACCTGATCGCGGAGGCGTGCGGCACGCTCGAAGTGGAGTGATTCGGCTGCCGCGGCCATCTCATCGCGCATTTCGCGGAGCATGTGGCTGCGTTTGGAGCCGAGGAAGCGGACGAACTTCTCGATGTCGTCGGCGTAGGCGGGGGCGGAGATTTTGTCGGCGCAGGGGGCGGTGCACTGGTCGATGGCGTAGAGGAGGCAGGGGCGGAATCGCTTGTTTTTCTCGGCGTTTTCGGTGATGTCGAGGGAGCAGGTGCGGAAGCGGAAGACGCGTTGAAGGACTTGGACGGCTTCACGGAGTGCGCCGGCGTTGGTGAACGGGCCGAAGACGCGGGCACCTTTGAGTTCGGGGTCGGAGGGGTTTCGGGTGACGAGGACGCGGGGGAAGTCCTCGCCGCGGGTGATGGCGAGGTAGGGGAAGGTCTTGTCGTCGGTGAGGCGGACGTTGAAGCGGGGCTTGATGTCCTTGATGAGGCGGTTTTCGGTGAGGAGGGCCTCCCACTCGGACTCGCAGAGGAGCACTTCGAAGTCGTGGAGGACGTCGAGCATGGGATGCTTGGCGGGGCCGAGGTCGGCGGAAGGGACGAAGTAGCTCGAGACGCGGTCGGGGAGGGAGAGGGCCTTGCCGACGTAGAGGACGATGCCGGCGTGGTCCTTCATGAGGTAGACGCCGGGGGAGTGGGCGAGGGAGCGGGCCTTGGCGAGGAGCCGCGCGAGGCGTTCGTCGCGGCTTTCGCTGTCGTCGGCGATGTATGGCTCCGAGGGGGGCATGGTTGATGGTAGATCGGGTGGGATGGGCCCCTCCTTGGGGCAATAGGCTACCCGGAGATGGGGAAATTGGAAATCAGGCGTTGTTTGGGCTTCAGCGGGAGGTGGGGAACTCCGACGAAGAGTCATCGGGGATTTCCCACCAACGAGAAAGGCCAGACATGAGCACAGAGCCAAAGAAATCAATGGGTCTCTCAACGAAGATCATCGGTGCGGCGTTGGCATCGATCGTCGCGGTGGTCGCGATCAACTACGTGGTGTTCCTGCGGGGTTATTCCCAGGACATGGAGGAAGCGCTGGTCAGGAAGGCCGCGGCGTTCACGGCTGTAGCCGAGGAGACGAAGAACCACGTGTCGGAGATGCAGTCGAAGGGTGCGTTCAACTCAGAGGCGTTGCTGGCGGAGGCGTTGGAGCAGGTGAAGAACGGTGCGAACTACACGGAGACGAAGTTCTACACGACGATCCCGGTGGTCGCGGGGTGGAACTCGGCGGGTGACGCGGCGGCGCACGAAGGGATCGACTTCAAGGTGCCGGCGTTTGACGCGCGGAACCCGAAGAACGAGCTACAGCCGGATTCGTTCCGCGGGAAGATGCTGCGGGAGCTGGAAGAGATGGCGCGCCAGGGCAAGAGCGATTCGCTCGCGAGAATCGACGAGGATACCAACGCGCTCCATTACATGCGGGCGATCAAGTTGGACGAGTCGTGCATGATGTGCCACGGAGACCCGGCGCGGTACGACGCGCGGGATGAGAAGGGCAACTTCGACGGGAAGGATCCGCTCGGCTTCGCGATGGAGGGGTGGAAGCCCGGGGATGTGCACGGCGCGTACGAGGTTGTGATGCCGCTGGCGCCGATGCAGGCGCAGCAGATGGCGTTCTTCCGAACGGGGATGTACTTCACGATTCCGTCGCTGATCTTGGTCGGGCTCGGGTTCGTCTGGGGGATGCGTCAGATGTTCGGGAAGCCGCTGGACAGGCTCGTGAACTCGCTGAAGGAGATCGCGACGGGCAACGGCGATCTGACCAAGCGGCTCAACCTGAACCGCGGGGACGAGATCGGTGCGCTGTCGCACTGGTTTGATACGTTCGTGGACGGCATGAACAAGCTGATCGTGCAGATCGGTCGCGTGACGCACGAGGTGGCGGGCGCGTCGACCGAGATCGCGGCGGCGTCGGAAGAGATGGCGGCTGGGCTTTCGCGCCAGCAGGACCAGGCTTCCCGCGTGTCCGCGGCGGTTGAGGAGATGACGGCGTCGGTCGCGGAGGTTGCGCAGAAGGCCGGTGCCGCGAGCTCGGCGGCGGGCGCATCGCGTCAGGACTCGCTCGGTGGGTCTGACGTGGTGGAGCAGACGGTGACGGAGATCAAGGCGATCGCGGACCAGGTGAGCCAATCGGCGGCGGCTGTGTCCACGCTGGGCAAGAAGAGCGAAGAGATCGGGCAGATCATCAAGGTGATCAACGACATCGCGGACCAGACAAACCTGCTGGCGCTGAACGCGGCGATCGAAGCCGCGCGAGCGGGCGAGCACGGGCGTGGGTTCGCGGTGGTGGCGGACGAGGTTCGCAAGCTGGCCGAGCGGACGACGAAGGCGACCGAGGAAGTGTCGACGAGCATCCGCGAGATCCAGGAGCAGACGGTGAACGCTGTGGAGCGGATCCAGGCGGGCAGTGCACGGATGGACCACGGGGTTGAGCTGGCGAACTCGGCCGGGCAGGCGCTGGGGCGAATCTCTCAGAGCAGCGAGGGTCTGGCGGGGATGATCAGCTCGATCGCCGCGGCGGCGGATCAGCAGTCGGCGGCGAGCGGGGACATCGCGAAGTCCATCGAGCAGATGGCGGCGGTGACGCGCGAGTCGGCGCAGGGTGCGGGGCAGGCTTCGGAGGCGGCGTCCTTGCTGAGCCAGCAGGCCGAGAAGCTCCGAGAACTCGTCGGGCGGTTCCAGGTTTGAGCGGCGGGCCGGTTCGTTTGGACCGTCGCTGAAGTTTCCAGAGAAAGAAGCCGATCGACAAGAGCCGCCATTTCGCGGCTCTTGTTTGTCATGAGGGGCACCATGAAGATCAGTCGCAAACTCGCGATCGCGTTCGTCGGCACCAGCGTCCTTTCCGCTTCGGTGGTGGGGCTGGTCACACTTCGATCCACCACCCAGATGAAGGCGTCGTCGGAGGCGCGGCTGATGAACATCGCCGCGAACACGATGGAGACGATCGAACGGAACCTGTTCGAGCGTTATGGCGACGTTCAGGCGTTCGGCTTCAACACGGTGGTCCAGGACAAGGCCAACTGGTACAAGCCGGGGGACACGAACCCGATCGTGGACGTGATGAACGACTACGTGGCGTGCTACGGGTTGTACTCGCTGACGATGCTCGTGGACACCGAGGGCAAGGTTGTGGCGGTGAACAGCCGCAACGCCAAGGGCGAGGCGCTGGACACGGGGTTCCTGTACGGCAAGAACTTCGCGGGAACCACGTGGTTCCGCGACTGCATGGCGGGGAAGTTCCTCGCGAGCTCTTCGCTCACGGGAACCGTCGTCGAGGATTTCTACGCGGATGAGGACGTCGCCAAGGTGTACCACGACCGTGGGTTGACCGTGGGCTACAGCGCGCCGGTGAAGGACGCCGAGGGGAAGACCATCGGCGTGTGGAAGAACTTCTCGCAGTGGTCGAACGTTGAGTCGATCGTGTCGAGCTCGTACGAGAAGCTCAAGGCCGAGAACCTGGACCAGTTGGAGCTCACGCTGATCGATAGCGAGGGCAAGGTTCTGGTGGATTGCGATCCGTCGGTTCTGGGCAAGGTGATCAACGACGATCCCAAGGTGGTTGGCACGCACAACCTGGCCGATGCGGGCGAGGAGATCGCGGTTGCCGCGGTCGGTGCGAAGCAGGGCGAGCACGCGGTGGTTCGCGGGCGTGACACCCACAACAACCAGGAGTCGAGCGGCGGGTTTGCTCGCTCCGAGGGGGCGTTGGGTTATCCGGGTCTTGGGTGGACGATGATCGTCCGCGGGCCGGACTCGACGATTCATGCCGCGGCGAACACGGTTCAGATGTACGTGATGTTCGCGATCGCGGGGACGGCGTTGGCGGTGATTGTGCCGGCGTTGCTGTTCGCGAACTCGCTGGTGCGCCCGATTCGGCGTGTGATCGACAGCATCCGCGACATCGCGGAGGGCGAGGGCGATCTGACGCGGAAGGTTGATGAGAGCGCCGCGGACGAGACGGGCGAGCTTGGGCGGTGGTTCAACGTGTTCGTCGCGAAGCTGCGCGGCATCCTTGTTGATGTGTCGGGCGCGACCCGCGAGGTGGCCGGCGCCGCCACGCAGATCGCGGCATCGGCCGAGGAGATGGCGACGGGCCTCTCGCGTCAGGAGCAGCAGTCGGCCCAGGTGTCGGCGGCTGTCGAGGAGATGTCGGTCTCGGTGCAGGAAGTGGCCCGCAAGGCACAGACCGCGGCGGAGGCCGCGACCGCATCGCAGAGCGACTCGGTCTCCGGCGGCGAGGTCGTGCAGCAGACCGTGTCCGAGATGCAGGCGATCGCGAAGGACGTGACGACCTCGTCGAAGACGGTGTCCACGCTGGGCAAGAAGAGCGAAGAGATCGGGCAGATCATCAAGGTGATCAACGACATCGCGGACCAGACGAACCTGCTGGCGCTGAATGCGGCGATCGAAGCCGCGCGAGCGGGCGAGCACGGGCGAGGGTTTGCGGTGGTAGCGGACGAGGTGCGCAAGCTGGCCGAGCGGACGACGAAGGCGACGGAGGAAGTGTCGTCGAGCATCCGCGAGATCCAGACCGAGACGGTGCACGCGGTTCAGCAGATCGAGGCCGGCGCGGGACGGGTCGCGAAGGGCGTGAACCTCGCAAACTCGGCCGGGCAGGCGCTGGGCCGGATTACCCAGAGCAGCGAGGGGCTGAGCGGGATGGTGCAGTCGATCGCGGCGGCGGCGGATCAGCAGTCGAGCGCTGCGTCGGAGATCGCCGGTGCTGTCGAGCGGATCAACGCGGTGTCGCGTGAGTCCGCGGAGAGCGCGAACCAGGCGGCCCAGGCGGCGAACCTGCTGAGCCAGCAGGCGGAGAAGCTGCAGGGACTGGTGTGCCGCTTCAAGCTCTGAGTTGATGAGAGTTGAACTTCAAGCCGCCCGGACAAGTTCCGGGCGGCTGTGTTTTTGGGGTGAGGGGGAGTGCGGTGCGGGGGAGGGGAGTCTCCCGCGCGGGGGGACGCTCGCAGTGAAAGCGGAGCCGTGAGAAGGGCGGAGCGTGGGGGAGGCAGAGCGGTGGGGGAGTCCGAGTGGCTCGACGCGGTGTGCCTGCGTGTGCCTCTGGGCCGCGCGAGGTGAGCGCAAGCGATCACCGCGAGCCAAGAGCGCTCGCGGTCCGCGTGAAATGCTGATGAGGAGGATCAGGCCGCCAGGTCGGCGTCGTTGCCGCCGGTGTGATCGCCGGGGCTGGCCCACTTGTCCTTGGGCAGATGGCGGTTGTGGGTGCGGACGACGCGGGCGAGCTGCTCGCCGACGAGGCCGCACATGAGGTTCACGGTCTTCGTCGTGGCTTCGTTGAACACGGCGCGACGGTCGCGGAAGAGGACGAGGACGGCGCGGCACTCGGCGGCGTCGCGGCAGGCGGCGACGAGCACCGTGGAGTCCTCGAGCCAGTGCGCGGCGTGGCCGAGCCTGCGGCCGAGTTCGTCCTCGCCGCTCATGAGCACGGGGGCCGTGATGTTCTCGAATCGAGGGCCGAAGACGCCCGCGAGTTCGTCGAGCATGGTCTCGGCGGAGTCGCGCGGGCAGTCGTAGTTGGCGTAGGCGCCGAGGGAGTAGTCGCCGGCGGTTGAGGGGAGGAAGACGGCCGCGTTGGTCGGGCCGGTGCGCTTGAGCATGAGTTCGAGGACGGTCCGCAGCAGGCTCTCAAGGTCGAGCTCCTGGCGGAGGATCGCGGTCATCTCGCTCGCGAGCGCGACGTTCTGCATGTTGCCCGCGAGGGACTTGCAGGCCGAGCCGAGTTCGTTGCAGAGTGTGCCGAGCTGATTGACGAGATCGTCGCGGACCAGCGCGGCCCGCCGGAGGGCCTCGTCCTTGTCGCCGGCGTCCGCGGCGGCGCGTTCGAGCCGCGTGCGGGTTGTCTTGGGATCGTCGGTGGGGAGCAGGATGTCGACCGCGCCGCTGCGCTGGAGCTTTACGACGCGCTCGGCGGCGATGGTTTCGCAGAGGACGACGACGCGCGCGCCGTGCTTGGTTGCGAGTCGCTTCACGAGTCGGTCTGCGCCGCCGACGCTGGCGTCGTCGATCACCACGAGGGGCGAGACGCCGGAGAGTTCGGGCGCGTTGTCGCAGACGACCCAGCCGCTCAGATCACCGCCGAGTCGATCGGCGACGGAATCTCGGCGCGCAGGAGAGACCACGAGGACCCGGAGCGCTTCCGCGCCGGCGAACTCGGGCTCGCGGACGGGGGCGGCGTTCTTTTTGGAGGGCTTTCGGGGCATCTGGTCTTCACAGCGGGCAGATTGTGCGCATCCGGGCCAATGCCGGACATCTGCCCGTCTGATCGACCGCGCGGGGGGGCGGGTTCAGCGGCATCTCGCTACGGGCCCAACATTCCTCATATCCGTTCCTTTCGCTTCAACGCGCGCCACTTGGTGACGGCCTCGGGCTCGCGCGGGTAGATCGGAACAAGGAGAGCGGGATCGGTGGGGGCGTGGCGTTCGGCCACTTCTGCGCACGCGTTCGGGTCAAACTCGGGTTCGGCGATGGCGATGCCGGCATCGGCGCACGCTCGGCGCATCGCGTCGGGGAGAAAGGCGTCGGCGATGAGCAGCTTCGGAGCGAGGGCGATCAGCGCGGCCGCGTCGGCGAGTGAGCCCTCGCCCAGGGGGAGCGCGTTCGCGCCGAACCGGGTGACCCAGGCGGTTTCGCCCTTGGACGCGAGCGCGACGGCGAAGTCGCGGCCGTGGTGCTCGACGCGTGCCGCGATAACTTCCGCGGTGGGCACGCCGATGCAGCGTGCGCCGGTGGCCTCGGCGAGCATCTTGGCGGTGACGACGGCGAGACGGGTGGCGGTGTAGCCGCCGGGGCCGATGGACACCGCGATGGTCTTGAGGGTCTGGG
>JBIKMF010000209.1:0-7196 GCA_044359425.1 Phycisphaerales bacterium | reverse complement strand
CGCCTGATGCAGGCGATGGGTCTGAAGGCGTACCGGCTCTCGATCGCGTGGCCCCGAGTCATGCCCGACGGCGACGGCGCGGTGAACTCCCAGGGTCTTGATTTCTACGACCGGCTCGTCGATGTCCTCCTCCAGCACCGCATCGATCCCTGGGTCACTCTTTTCCACTGGGACTATCCCCTTGCGCTCTACCGCAAGGGTGGATGGCTCAACCGCGACAGCGCTCGCTGGTTCGCCGAGTACACAGGCCACGTCGTCCGCCGGCTCTCGGACCGCGTTTCGAACTGGATGACGATCAACGAGCCGCAGGTCTTCCTCCAGCTGGGCCACGGCGACGGCACGCACGCCCCCGGCGTGAAGCTCCCGCTCTCGGAGCAGTTGCTCGCGGCCCACAATGTGCTGCGCGCTCACGGCATGGCCGTCGCGGCGATCCGCACGCACGCGAAGACACCCGCCACGATCGGCTGGGCACCCGTCGGTCACGTGCAGTTCCCGGCCAACAACGCACCGGGCACGATTGCCGCCGCTCGTGCCGCGACGTTCTCGATCACCAAGCGAGACCTCTGGAACAACACGTGGTTCGCGGACCCGGTGTGCCTGGGCCACTACCCGGAAGACGGGCTGCGCGAGTACGGCTCGGACGTCCCCCGCTTCCCCGATTCGGACATGAAGACGATCTGCCAGCCGATCGACTTCTACGGCGTGAACATTTACACCGGCACCCCCGTTGTGGAACGCGACGGCCTCGCCGTCCCGGTCGATCCCGTCCCCGGTGCCGCGCGCACCGCGTTCAACTGGACCATCGAACCGCAGTCGCTGCACTGGGGCCCCCGGTTCCTGCACGAGCGCTACGGACTGCCCGTCTACATCACCGAGAACGGCATGTCCTCGCACGACTGGCCCGATGAACAGGGCCGCGTTCTCGACACGGCCCGCGTCGACTACACACGCCGGTACCTCCGCGCCCTGCACGGCGCCATCGAAGCCGGCGCGGACATCCGCGGCTACTTCCACTGGTCGATCCTCGACAACTTCGAGTGGGCGGAGGGGTACAAGGAACGCTTCGGCCTCATCTACGTCGACTTCGCGACCCTCAAGCGGACGCCGAAGCTCTCGGCACACTGGTACAAAGGCGTGATCGCCTCCAACGGCCTGGCCCTGGACCACCCGACAGGGTTGGACCTGGACCTGCCGTTGACAGGCGGCATCGAGCCTCAGCCGATTCCGACGCCGGACCGCCGGACGACGGTCGGGTAGGCTCCAAGCCCGTGGGGGCTCAGGGGTTGCCCCGTCAGCACTGGAAGAACTTAATGCTGAAACCCCTACCGTCCAGCAATGAGCGGGCGGTATGCTGCGTTGACTATCGGATCAACGTTCGTCTGGATCCCTCGTCGCCGGAGTCACCGCATGACCGCAAGTGCTGCCCGACCAGTCTCACGCCGTGGGTTGCTCTCGACGCTGGTATCGTTCGGAGCTGCCGCGGGCGCGGCGACCGCTGCGATGGCCGGCCCGCCGAAGCGGAGGCGGGTGGACGCCGACCCGAGCGGCCTGCTGATGCGGCTCGTGGCCCGGACGAACTTTGGGGTGACCGAGGTTGAGCTGGCACGCGCGGAGAGCCTGGGATACGAGGGCTACCTCGAGTATCAGCTGAACTTCGCTGCGATCAGCGATTCGGCGATCGAGGACCGCATCGCGACGAGCATTCCCTTCCTGGCGCAGAACCCGGTCGCGTACTACACGCAGAACAACGGGGTTCTCCAGAACCAGCTCACCGAGGCGACGATCCTGCGTGCGGTGTACAGCCAGCGTGGTCTGTTCCAGAGGATGGTCGAGTTCTGGACGGACCACTTCAACATCGACGCTCGGATCGGCCCTCTGGGGATTCTGAAGGTCAACGACGACCGCAACGTGATCCGCACGCACGCGATGGGCAACTTCCGTGACCTGCTCATCGCCTCCGCCCACAGCCCCGCGATGTTGTCGTACCTCGACAACGACATCTCGACCGCCCTGTCACCCAACGAGAACTACGCCCGAGAGATCATGGAACTGCACACGATGGGTGCAGACGGTGGGTACACCCAGACCGACGTCGAGGAGGTCGCGAAGTGCTTCACCGGCTGGGGGCGATACGCCCTGAACGCGGCCGCCGGCGCGAACGCCGGGTTGTTCCGCTACACGCCCAACAGCCACCGCGCGGGCACGAAGACCATCTTCGCCGGCACCCCCCAGCAACTGAACATACCGGCCCGCAACATCATCGACGGGCAGCAAGACGCGGACGACGTCATCAACGCCCTCGTCGCCCACCCGAGCACCGCCCGCTACATCGCCAAGAAACTCACGCAGTGGTTCCTCGGCGAGACCGCCCCGCAGCAGACCATCGACGAGGTTGCGGCCGAGTACACGCGAACGAACGGCGACATCCGTTCGATGATCCGCGTCGCTCTGCATCCGGCCAACCTCGCGACCTCCCCGCTGAAGTACAAGCGCCCCTTCCATATGTACGTTTCCGCGCTCCGTGCCCTGCCCACAACCATCACCACAACGTCGACCCTCCGCAACACCCTCGCCGAAGCCGGACATCAACCCTTCACCTGGGGCCCGCCGGACGGCTTCCCCGACTTCATGGCCTACTGGACCGGCCTCGTGATCTCCAGATGGAACTTCGGCGCACGCCTCCTGCTCCTCAACGGCGCAAACCCAGGCATCAACGGCGTCAGCATCAACGTACCCGCCTTCTTCGCCGGACTCACCGGCGCCTCCGCGATGGTCGAGAAGATCAACCGCACCATGTTCGGCGGCGAAATGGCCTCTCACGAGTACCTCCGCCTGACCACCTACCTCGGACTCAACCCCACGAACTCCACCAGCCAGCGTGAAACCATCGGCCTGGCGATCGGGGCACCCTCGTTCCAGTGGTACTAAACAGTCAACGAAGGGAATCACCGTGAACCAACCCCACGACCCGTCCGCCTGCAACGAGTACAACCAACTCGCCCTCTCGCGCCGCCGGTTCCTCGAAGCCTCCGGCCTCCTGGCAGCAGCAGCCGCAGCGCCGGCGTGGCTCCCCCGCGTCACCTACGCCAAGGACTTCCGCTCCTCCCAGCGAGACGTTGCCATCGCCGTCTTCCTCCGCGGGGCGAGCGACGGCCTCTCCATGTGCGTGCCCTGGCAGGAGGCCGCGTACTACGCCGCCCGCCCCGTCACCAACGTCCCCCGCCCGGATTCCGCGGACCCCAACCGCGGCACCGACCTCGACGGTTTCTTCGCGTTCCCGCCCGCCATGGTGCCCCTCCTCGAGGCCTTCACCAACGGCAACCTCGCCGTCGTTCACGCCACCGGATCCACCAACCCCTCGCGCTCCCACTTCGAAGCGCAGCGCTACATGGAAGTCGGCAAGCCCGGCGACAACTTCCTCGCCACGGGCTGGCTCTCCCGCCATCTCGCAACCGTCGCACCCGCTGTCCCCAACTCCCTCCTTCGAGGGGTGGGGTTGGCCACCGGCCTGCCCATCTCCCTCCTGGGCGCTCCCTCCACCCTCCCGATCCCCGATCTTCTCAACTTCGGCCTCGCCGGAAGTGTCACTTCCGCGCCCGGCCGACTCGACGCACTGAGCGACATGTACGCAGAAACCCAGGAGCCGCTCTACTCCGCCGCGGAAACCACCCTCGCCACAATCAACCTTCTCGACGCCATCGACTTCGGGGGCTATGTCCCCGCCGGCGGCGCCGTCTATCCCAACTCCAACTTTGGCCGCTCGATGAAGTCCGTCGCGGCACTCGTCAAGGCGCAGGTCGGTGTCGAAGCTGTCGCCATCGACGTGGGCGGCTGGGACACCCACGCCAACCAGGGCACCGTCGGCGGCACCATGGCCAACCTCATGGCCGACGTCGCCAATACCCTCCGCGCGTTCCACCTCGACATGTTCTCGCCGAATGCGCCGTCCACCGTCACCATCGTCCACTCCGAGTTCGGCCGAAGGCTCGGCGAGAACGGCACATCAGGAACTGACCACGGCCACGGCAACTGCATGCTGGTCCTCGGCAACGCCGTGAACGGCGGCCGTGTCGTCCGCAACTGGCCCGGCCTCGCGCCCCAGAACCTCTTCGAAGGCCGTGACCTCGCCGTCACCATCGACTACCGCGATGTCCTCGCTGAGATCGTCTCCAACCGCCTCGGAAACCAGAACCTCGACGCCGTCTTCCCCGGCTACACCCCCATCGACCGCGGCATCCTCCTCTAACCCGCCTGCCACTGGAACACCCATGAACACCAGCACACTCCGGGTCGGCACACTCTTCTGCTTCACGCTCGCCACTGGCGCTCACGCCCAGGAGCTCTACGTGAACGCGGGAGGTACCCCTTCCAACCCCGCGATCGGCACCGGTGCCTTGTCGAGGAACGGAACAATCGCCCCCGCCAACACCGAGTGGAGCGAACTCGCCTCCGAGTTCGGCGCCAGCAACATGCTCGCGGGTCTCGCGGCACACGCGCTCCTGGCAGACGAGGAGTACAGGCTCTCGGACGACTTCATCGTCCCGCCCGGCGACGGCTGGCTCATCACGGGTCTTCGCTTCTTCGCCTACGAGCCCGAAGCCACGCACGCAACCTCTCCCGTTGCCGCGATCAGCCTGCGAATCTGGGACGGCCCGCCCGGCTCCACCGGCGCGAACATTGTCTTCGGCGAAGGCGCGAGCACGCTCCAAGCAACCTCTACCGCCACCCCCTTCCTCCGCATCTTCAGCTCCGACACCCTTCCGGCTCCCATGACCCCGGGCTCCGCTCGCCCTGTCTGGCAGCTCGATGCCGCGACCACTATCCGGCTCAATCCCGGCACGTACTGGCTCGATTGGGGCTACGTGCTCTCCACCCCCGCGTGCACGGCCTTCTCCCCCACCGCCACAATCCCGGGCACCCGTGAACTCGACGGCTCAAACGCGATGCAGCTCGACCCCGATCTCGGTTGGATCACCCCGGCCGACCCCGGTCGCCCCGCCGGTGCGTCAGACAGCCTTCTCGAGTTGCCCTTTGTCCTCCTCGGCGTCCCCGCGTGCCCCGCCGATGTCGACAACTCCGGCGGTGTCGACGGCGATGACGTGATCATCTTCTTCGCCCTCTGGGATCAGAATCTCATGGACTTCAATGGCGACGGTGGCACCGACGGCGACGACATCATCGCCTTCTTCGCCCGTTGGGACTCCGGCTGCTGATCTAACGGCGGCGACGCCACGGCGCCGCAATCAGCGTCCCGATCGCGAGCAGCGTCACCGACCCCGGCGCGGGAACGATCACCTCGATGATGCTCGCCATCCCGCTGGCCGTCCCGTCCGCGTTCGGAAACCCGTGCGGCGAGCAGTAGTACCAGTACACCCCGGGGTTCGTGAACGTGTGCTCGAACGTGTCCCCCGCCGAGAAGAGCGGGCTCTGCCACTCCTCCAACTGCCCGGGCACCGATACCACGTCGTGGAAGTCGTTCAGCCACACCCACCGCACGGTGTCCCCCACGAAGATCTGCGCCGACTCCACCTCGCCGAACTCCGGCCGATGGATGCTGTACGCGAAGTCGTACACGTACACGTCCACGATCGCCCCACTCGCGATCGCCGAACAAGCGCCCGCCACCAGCGCGGCAACGACATGATGCCTACCCATGAACACTCCCTGACCACACCCCACCCAAACCTACACCACCGTTTCCAACTTGCCACTCCACACCATGAGGATGCTGTGAATTCGCCCCCGATCCCGGCGGGTCACCGTTTCCGCCGTAGTCAGCCACTGGTATCCCCCGCCTCCTCCCGAAATAGCACCCCAACCAGATACCTTCCAACGCCGCCGCGCACCCGCTCGCATGCGTAGCATTGCCTCCATGCCGCGGCCCGAGCCGCTCAACAACGGCCAACCGGCACGTCGCCGGCCCGTCGCGGCGACGCCGATGTGAGGAACGCAACGGAATGACACGCGACGAGATCTACGCGAAGGTGAAGGACGTCCTGGTCGATGCACTCGCCGCCGACGAGGACGACGTCTCCTCCGAGTCCCGCCTCACCAAGGACCTCGGCGCCGAGTCCATCGACTTCCTCGACATCGTCTTCAAGCTGGAGCAGGCCTTCGGCATCAAGATCTCCCAGGGCGAACTCTTCCCCGAAGGCGTCACCCAGGACCCCAAGTACGTCCAGGGCGGAAAGCTCACCCCCGAAGGGATCGCCGCGCTCAAGGCCCGACTCCCCCATGTCGACTTCACCGCCTTCGAGAAGGACCCGCAGCTCACCAAGGTCGCTGAGGTCTTCACGGTCGACACCCTCGTCCGGTTCGTCGAGAAGAAGCTCGCCAAGTAACCCGCCATGCGTTGGATGTGGATCGACAGAATCGTCGAACTCGTCCCGCGGACGCGCCTGGTCGCCGTCAAGAACGTCTCCATGGCCGAAGAGCAGCTCCACCAGCACTTCGCGGCCTCCGGCACACTCCCCGCCCTTCCCCTCATGCCCGCCTGCTTCATCGTCGAGGGCATGGCCCAGTCCGCCGGCATCCTCGTGGGCCACGCCGAGGACTTCCGCGAGAAGGTGATCCTCGCCAAGGTCAGCCGCTGCGAACTCGAACTCGACGTTCCGCCCGGGTTCACCATCCGGCACACCGCGACGATTCAACAGATGGACACCGCCGGCGCTTCCACGCTCGGCACCGTCGAGCTTCTCGACCCGGCCCACCCCGAACTCCCGCCACGCTTGGTCGGCAACATCGACCTCATGTTCAGTCACATCGACCGCAACATGGCCGGCATGGAGTTCCCCGAGCACAACTTCGTGTTCAGCGAGAGCTTCGTCACGCTCCTTCGCATGAGCGGAGTCCGCTGATCACTCCGTGATCGATCCGGCGATCTCCCTCGCCAGCGCGTCGTTGTCGCTCGCACGCCCATCCAGCGGAATCACCGCCAGAATGCGCAGCGTTGCGTCGGTCACCACCACCACCGCCGCGGAATCGGGCACGAAGCGCCCAATGACCTCCGGGCCCACGCTTGTCCACACGTGCGCCGCGCCGGGATCACCGGCACGCAGCGGCGTGATCACCTCCGCCCACTTCGCCTCGCGCTGCTTGAGCGCATCGGGCCGAAAGTCATCGACCCCCACCACACCCACGGGCACAAGAATGAGGTGCGGGAGCTGACGAGCATCCACCGCGCTCTGACGCCGCAG
>JBIKMF010000208.1:0-7235 GCA_044359425.1 Phycisphaerales bacterium | reverse complement strand
CGTGACTGTCATGGCGAACGACTCCTTCACGGTCCTGATCATTCTTGCCCCATCCGCACTCCGAGCATCCCTTCGCGAGTTCATCCCGCAGGTCGTACCCACAGGCGGGGCAGCGGCCGCGGTATCGGCGAGTGAGCGATCGGATCTGCGCGGGAACAATGCCCGCGACCACGATCGCGACGGCCCAGAATACGGTGTTCGCGAGGAGGCCAGGCCAGAGGGGCTTGAGCGGGAGGGAGAACACGCGGCCGAACGGTCGGGTGCTCCGCGTGATCACCAGCTGCTCGTACTCCCGCTCGAGCCTGGGCACGGTTCCCTTGGAGGCGACGAGGAAGCTCCGCATGCATCGAAAGGGAAGCCCGTAGGTTCCGGTTGCAATCTCGCAGTCACCGAGGTCGGGTTCGGCCACCATCGTCGCCGGCACCTCAAAGTCGGTGTACGAGGAGTCGAGAGACGAGTCTCGTATTGCCGCGGCCACGATCGAACCCATCGGCGGAGGAAGGTGTTCGACCGTCACACTCGTCTGCCCTACGCCCTCCCAGGCGTGGTACATAAACAACTCGCCGCCTCTATCGAAAGTCCCGAGGTGATGCGGGATCTGTTCGACAAAAAGATACCCCAGCTTCAGCCCCCACGCGATCGCGATGCTGAGCAACGCCCCACCTACCACCACCGCCAGGGCATAGAAGATCCGGTTCCGCATGCAGGTGCAGAGTGTACCGGGGCGCAGTACGATGGGCGTATGCAACCCGACTTCGACGCCATGGCCCACGCCGCCCGATCCCTCGTGAACAAGGCCGCACGCCACGACCTGTGGAAGGCCGCACTGCACCTCGATGAGTGGTACTTCGTCGGCGTGGATCACGCGGGTGAGGCGGAGCCGCTCGTGGGAATGTACGAGGGCCGGCCGTACCTCTTCGCGTTCACGGACGGCGAGCGAGCGGAGGAGTTCGCGAATGCACGCGCGGCACGCAAGGGCGGGGACGCGGGGGTGCTGCTGACGATGCCCCCGTCGGACGCGGTGGAGTACCTCGTGGAGATCCGCGAACAGGTGGATGGGATCCTGATCAACTCAGGAGAGTTCGGCTTCACGTCCGAGCCGCTGGACCTGAAGGACATGCGCGATCGGTACCTGAAGGCCTGAGCCCGCGGATCAGCCGAACCGCCCGCCGATGTAGTCGGCGGTGAGCTTCTTCCCGGGGTTCATGAAGATCTTCTGCGTCGGGGCGTACTCGATGAGTTCGCCGATATACATGAACGCCGTGTAATCGGAGACGCGCGCGGCCTGCTGCATGTTGTGGGTCACAACGAGGATCGTCACGTCCTTCTTCAGCTCCAGCATGAGCTCCTCGATGCGCGTGGTCGCGATCGGGTCCAGGGCGCTCGTGGGCTCGTCGAAGAGGATGATCTCAGGAGAACTCGCCAGGCTCCGGGCGATGCACAGACGCTGCTGCTGACCGCCGGAAAGCCCGTACGCGCTGTCGTTCAACCGATCCTTCACCTCGTCCCAGATCGCCGCGCCGCGGAGCGAACGCTCGACCTGCTCTTCGATCGCGCGGCGGTCCGAAATCCCGCGGAGCCGCAGGCCGAACGCCACGTTCTCGAAGATCGACTTCGGGAACGGGTTGGGCTTCTGGAACACCATGCTGATCCGCATCCGCACCGCGATGGGATCCACCTCGGGCGACACGATGTTCATGCCTTCCGGATGGAGCAGGATCTTCCCCTCGTACCTCGTGTTCGGGTAGAGGTCGTGCATCCGGTTGAAACACCGCAGGAAGGTGCTCTTGCCACAGCCTGAAGGTCCGATCAACGCCGTGATCTTCCGCTCGTAGATCGGCATGTTGATCGACTTCAGCGCCTGGAATGCGCCGTAGTAGAAGTTGAGCCCCGTGGACTCGGCCTTCATCACCTCGCTCGAGTCCTTTGCGTGCGCCGGCGGTGGAATGGGCACCGCGTCGAACGAATCGCTCTCGGAGGTCGACGCGGGCGGGGTTGTCGGGCTGGAGCGGGTGGTCACTCGGAAGTCCTCGGAGAACAATGTACTACCAGCGGATCTTCTTCCGCAAACGATACCTGAGCGTGATCGCCAGCCCATTCATCGCCAGCGTGATCGCCAGGAGAACAACCCCCGTCGCCGCGGCATTCTGCTGAAACTTCGAATCCGGCTTCGAAACCCAGTTGAACATCTGGATCGGCAGCACCGTGTACCCCGAGTTCAGCCACGCCGTCGCCTGAATCCACGCTGACTCTGCCATCCCCACCGCTTCGCCCCCGGCAGCGACTCGGTTCGTCGACACCATCTTCACGACGTTCGCGGCATCCTCGCTGAACGGGACGGGGGGGAGGAACGCGATGTAGGTCAGCGCACCGATCGTCACCAGCGGCGCAGTCTCTCCGATCGCCCGCGACAACGCGATGATGGAGCCCGTCAGCACCCCGCTCATCGAATACGGCAGAATGTGCGACCACACCGTCTGCAGCTTCGTGGCCCCGCACGCGTACGACGCCTCGCGGATCGACTGCGGGATCGACCGGATCGACTCTCGCGTCGCCACGATCACGATCGGCAGCACCAGCAGCCCCAGCGTGCACCCAGCCGTCAGCACGCTGCGCCCCAGCCCGGCAACCCCGTCGTTTGGATCACCGAGGAACCGCTCCCACTGGTAGATGAGCACACCCAGCGCCATCAGCCCCCAGATGATCGAGGGCACGCCGGCGAGGTTGGCAATGTTGATCTCGATGATCGTCGTCAGCCGGTTCTTGCGGGCGTACTCCTCAAGGTACACGCCTGTCGCGATTCCCAACGGAATCGCCAACGTCGCCGTCACGACCATCACCAGGCACGTGCCCACGAGCGCGGACTTGATCCCCGCCTTCTCCGCGTGTCGCGACGGGAACGACGTGAGAAAGTCCCACCCGAACCGCGACGAGCCATCCCGGGCCAGATCTGTGATCAACAGCACCAGAACACCGAGCGCAAGGCACACCAGCAGGGCACCGAGAACCCCGAAGGCAACGTCCCAGCGCCGCCGTTTCGCGATGTTGGCAGCCAGGTCCTGCATCAGTACGCCTCCCGGAACCGCTTGCGGAGCCGATAGCCCAGGATGTTGAAGACCAGCGTCATCAGCACGAGCGTCAGCCCGGCCGCGAAAATCGACTCGTACCCGATGCTCTCGTGCGGCAGATCCCCGCCGCTCACCGACACAATGAAGGCCGTCAGCGTCTGGGCCGGCTCGAGCGGGTTGATGGTATCGTTCGCCTGCATGCCCGCGGCGATCGCCACGATCATCGTCTCGCCGAGTGCCCTGGAGATGGCCAAGATGTACGCCGCGGTCACCCCCGAGAAGGCCGCCGGGTACACGACCCTACACGCGACCTGAACCCGCGTGGCCCCCAGGGCGTACGCGCCTTCTCGCAGATGACTCGGCACAGCCTTCATTGCGTCCTCGCTGAGAGACGCGATGTACGGCACGATCATCACCCCCATCACCAGACCCGCCGAGAGCATGTTCGCCCCCGGCAAGTCCGGGTACAGCTTCTGCAGGAAGGGGGTCACAAAGCTCAGCGCAAAGTATCCGAACACCACCGTCGGCACCGCCGTCAGCAACTCGATCGCGGGCTTGATCACCTCGCGAACCCTGTGCGGGCAGTACTCGCTCAGCCAGATCGCGGCGATCGTCCCCACCGGCACCGCCACCATCAACGCGATCGCCGTCGTCACCAGCGTCCCCAGAATCAGAGGCCGGATCCCGTAGTTCGCGTTGTCAAAGGTCGGAGACCACTGGCCACCCGTGAAGAACTCCAGAATCGGGATGTGCCGAAAGAACCCTACGGACTCCCACACGAGCGTTACCACGATCGCGATCGTGACCACGATCGAAAAAGCCGCCGCAAGGAACAGCACGGCCTCCGCCACCCGCGACCGAAACTGCGCCCTGCGGCGTGCGCGATCGGCCGCCGCGGCACCCACCGCCCGGGGCACCTGCACTGCTCGTGGATCCAGGGGCTTGTGATCGTGCAACGGGTGACCTTCCAGCAGAAAACCTTGGCAAGCGAGCGACGCCCCGTTTCCGAGGCGTCGTCGTGGAAGATCCTAGCACCAATCACTTCTTGCTGTCGGTCGCCTTCACCTCGGAGGTCAGGGGGCGCTTGAAGAGCTCGTCGATGTGCAGGCCGGCCTCAGAGTGGCCGCCGAAGCACGTGCCGACCTCGCCCTTCTTGAGCCGGGCGAGCCCAGCCTCGTAGGCGTTGGAGGGCAACGGGATGTACTTCACTTCCTCAACCAGCGCCGTCGCCTGGCTCAGGTAGAACTCGACGAACTGCTTCACCTCGGGCTTGTCCAGCGACTTCTTGTTCACGTAGATGAAGATCGGACGGGCGAGCGGGTTGTAGCTGCCGTCCTTCACCGCCGTCGGGCTCGGCGCAATCGCCTTACCCTCAGCGTTCACGACCGGAACAGCCTTGAGCTTGTCCTGGTTCTCCGCGTAGTACGCGTAGCCGAAGTACCCCAGAGCGTTCTTGTCCGTCGCGATGCCCTGCACCAGCGTGTTGTCGTCCTCGCTCGCGGTGTAGTCCGTGCGGCTCAGCTTCGACTTGCCGTTCACGGCCTCCGTGAAGTAGTCAAACGTTCCCGAGTCCGAACCCGCACCGTACAGCTTCAGCGGCTGATCAGGCCACGCCGGGTTCACTTCGTTCCACCGCATCACCTTGCCCTGCGCATCCGGGTGCCAGATCTTCTTCAGTTCCGCCACCGTGAACTGCGTGATCCAGGTGTTCTTCGGGTTCACCATCACCGTCAGCGCGTCAAACGCAACCGGCAGCTCGATGTACTCGATCCCGTTCTTCTTGGCCTCTTCCATCTCCTTCGCCAGGATCGGGCGAGACGCGTCAGCGATGTCGATCTCCCCGCGGACGAACTTCTTGAACCCGCCGCCGGTGCCCGAGATGCCGACCGTCACCCGAACATCCTTGCCCGCCTTCTTCTGGGCAGCCTGAAACTCCTCCGCCACCGCCTCGGTGATCGGGAACACGGTGCTCGAACCGTCGACCTTGATCTCAGTCTGGGCCATCGCCCGACCGGTCAGCGCCAGCCCGACCATGACCGCAACGCTCAACTTCGTTCCAGTGACCATCGGATGCTCCTGCCCCGAACCGCCTCGCGAAGTTCTCGCTCAACCCCCTTACAAGGGGGGTGCCGATTCGCCTGATTCGTAGGCCCGTTGTTCTAGGTCCGCACCCTTCGCGACCCCTTTGTCCTTGCGCTAAGACTGCAACAAGAACCCCTTGACAGCCTGTCCCGGCGTCTTAACACAGTCACAATAAAGCCCCTCGCCCCGGCCGGGCACCCCCCCTCGGGACCGTGACTTGCACATCGCCCCCGGCTTCTGCGAGACTATGGTTGGTTTGCGGACCTTGCCCTCCGGCATTTCGCACGGACTTCGGGCAGCAAAGGAGATTCGATGATGAACAGCAGGAACGCTCTCGTGATCGCCACCCTCTGCGGCCTTGCCGCCGCGCCCGCCATCGGTCAGACCGATGCTCGCGCGTACGAAGCCGAGCTCGCCGCCGACGCGGCGACCCGCTCCAGCCTCCTGGGCGAAGGTGGTGGCGCTGGCTACGAGAAGGGCAGGTTCACGATCTACAGCGGCGACAAGGCCAACTCCCTGTGGATCGGCGGCCACTTCCAGTTCCGCTACAACGCCAACTTCCGTGACGAAGACACCGCCCCCGGTGCAAACGACGAGTTCACCCAGGGTTTCCAGATGCGTCGCACCCGACTCCGCGCCGGCGGCAGCATTTGGGACAAGAACCTCACCTACCAGATCCAGATGGACGTCAACCGCGCCACCGGTGAGTGGGGCCTCGTCGACGCCTACGCCCAGTACAAGTTCGAGAACGGCATGACCGCCCGCTGGGGTCAGTTCAAGCTCCCCTTCCTCCGTGAAGAGAACATCAGCGACAGCAACCAGCTCGCCGCCGAAGCCTCCACCACCCACAGCGTCTTCACCCAGGGCCGCTCCCAGATCGTCCAGCTCGAATACCTCGCCGATCAGTTCCGCCTCACCGGCGCCTTCTCGGACGGCTTCAACACCCTGAACACCGACTTCGACAGCAGCCGCGAGGCCGATTTCGCCCTCACCGGTCGCGCCGACTGGATGTTCGCCGGCGAAGACTTCAAGCGCTTCGACGACTTCACCTCCTTCCGCTCCCAGGACTACACCGGGATGATCGGCGCCGCGTTCCACTACCAGGACGGCGGCGATACCGGTGGCACCCCCGATCAGTCCCTCGCCTCCGCCGTGATCGACACCCAGGTCGAAGGCCAGGGTTGGAACATCTACGCCGCCGGCATCTGGCGCAACGTTGACGCCGCCACCGCCTCCGAAGACTTCAACGACTTCGGCATGGTCCTCCAGGCCGGTTACTTCGTCTCCGACCAGACCGAACTCTTCGCCCGCTTCGACGTGACCTGGGCCGACGCCGATCGCGCCGCCAGCGTCGCCACCGACGACACCTTCCACACCGTCACCGGTGGCGTGAACTACTACATCTCTCCCGAGAGCCACGCCGTCAAGTTCACCGGCGACGTCGTCTACTACTTCAACCCCGAGGCCGACCTCTCCATCGTCAGCCCCACCACGGGCACCGGCCTCCTCGCCGATGGCGAAGACGGCCAGATCCAGCTCCGCCTCCAGATGCAGGTCATGTTCTAATCCACCTGCCCGGTAACTTTGCTTCTCCGCACGGGCGGCCCACCTCGGGCCGCCCGTGCCCTTTTTCGCCCCCATCCGGCTCCTGTAGGGGTAACCTCCCCCGCACCCCCCGCGTATACCGTTCCGGCCAGAGGGCCACCAGGACGACACCATGCGGTTCAGGCTCCCCCCATCCCGCGCTCTCCTCGCCGCGATCTCCCTCGCAGCACCCCTCTCCACGCCCGCCCTCGCCGGCCCCCTCGACCCCCGCCTCATCCCCGCCGACGCCATCTGGGCCGCCCACCTCGACATGGATGCCGCCGCGACCTCCCCCGTCTGCACCTTCATGCGGACCTCCATGCCCCCCGAACTCCGCGCCGCCCTCGACGACTTCACCGCCCGCTTCGGACTCGACCCCTTCACCGACATCCACGGCATCACCGTCTTCGGCCGCGACCACGTCCAACGCTCCGGCGCCGCCATCGTCATCACCTCCACCGCGACAGACCAGCTCCCCGAGCGGCTCGCCGCGGCGAAGCT
>JBIKMF010000207.1:0-7277 GCA_044359425.1 Phycisphaerales bacterium | reverse complement strand
CGCGCCGCCATCGCGTTCGCCCTCGCCACCCTCACCCTCGTCACCTGCACCGCGCTCTCGATCCCCGCGTCGACCAAGTTTGCCATCGACTACGTCCTCACCGATCACCCCGGACCCGCGGGGATCCCCGAGCCGCTCCGCTCCTCGCTCCCTGTTGACCGCCCCGAACGACTTCTCTGGATCATCGGCGGAGCCGTCATCGCGCTCGCCTGCATCGGCGTCACCCTCGGCACCCTCGGCCGCTGGCAGATGACCCGCGTCACCAAGCGACTTCAGGTCCGGCTGCGCGACATGTGCTACACCCACGCCATGCAGCTTCCGCTCCCGCGGATCCAGCAGTACAAGAGCGGCGGGATGGCGAGCCTGCTCCGCGAAGACGGCGGCCTCGCGGCTGAGCTGCTCTTCGGAATGGTCTACAACCCCTGGCGGGCCATCGTTCAACTCCTGGGAACACTCGGCGTGCTCGCCTGGGTCGACTGGCGCATGCTCGTCGGCGGACTCATGCTCGTCCCCGTCATGTGGATCTCCAACCGCACCTGGATCGGCCGCATCCGGCCGCTCTACCGCGACGCCAAGTACGTTCGCCAGGACATCGACGCCACCACCGCCGAGGCCTTCGGCGGCATGCGCGTCGTCCGCGGATTCAGCCGCGAACGCGCCGAAGCCGCTCGGTTCACCGCCTCCCAGCACTACATGACCCGCATCGAGATCCTTACCTGGTGGTGGAGCCGCGTGCTCGAAGTCGGCTGGGCAGTCATGATCCCCGCGGCATCGGCCGGCGTCCTCATTTACGGCGGCACCCAGGTCCTCAACCGCTCGCTCACGATCGGCGAGCTGATGATGTTCTCCACCTACCTCCTCATGCTCCTCGGGCCACTCGAGACCCTCACCTCCACGGCCTCGCAACTCCAGAACAACCTCGCCGCGCTCGACCGCGTCCTCGATCTGCTCGCAGAACCGAAGGAGTTCGCGGGGCAGACCCCAACCCACACCGTGGGCCGCGAGACCGTGCACGGCGAGATCGAACTGCGCGACGTGAGCTTCGCGTACCCCAAGGCGCCGCAGAAGCCCGGCCAGCGCGAGCAGGCGCCCGTCGCCGACCCCGAGCCCGTCATCCGCGGGGTCTCGCTCCGCGTGCGCGCAGGAGAGACCATCGCGTTCATCGGGCCCAGCGGCAGCGGCAAGACCACACTCTGCAACCTCATCGCTCGCTTCTACGATCCGACGTCCGGACTCGTGCTGCTCGACGGCATCGACCTCAAGGACATCGAACCACGCTCCTACCGCTCGCTCCTGGGCATCGTCGAGCAGGATGTGTTCCTCTTCGACGGCACCGTCGAAGAGAACATCGCCTACGCCCGACGCAACGCCACACGCGAGCAGGTCGTGGACGCGGCCCGCGCCGCAAACGCGGCCGAGTTCATCGAGCGGCTCGAACGCGGGTACGAAACCGTGGTAGGCGAGCGGGGCGTCCGGCTCTCGGGCGGGCAGAAGCAACGCATCGCCATCGCGAGGGCCATACTCGCCGACCCGGTCATCCTCATCCTCGATGAGGCCACCAGCAGCCTCGACACCGAGAGCGAGCGGCTAATCCAAAAGAGCCTCGAAGGCCTCATGGAAGGCCGCACCTGCTTCGTCATCGCGCACCGCCTCTCGACGGTCCGCAGGGCCGACCGCATCGTCGTCCTCGAAAGGGGCTCGATCACCGAGATCGGCGGGCACGATGAGCTCATGGCGCGTGGCGGCCGGTACGCCGACCTCGTTCGGGCCCAGACCATCACCCCCGAGGCGTAAGCCCTACCATGTCAGGTCAACGGGATCACCCCCTTTCAAGGAGTTCGCCATGCGCCAGTTCGCCCTCGTATTCGGTCTTGCCTCCGCCCTCATCCTGTCCGCCTGCGCCTCCGAGAACAAGACGGCGTCCGCCTCTGCGATGGAGTATGAAGCTCAGTGCGAGGCCGTCAAGCCAGGCAAGATCGAGAGCGTCAACACCATGTGCGTGGTCGTTCCCACCCACCCCGTCGACCCGGCCACCAAGTGCTCCGAGTTCAACGGCCAGAAGATCGGCTTCTGCTGCGCCGGGTGCATCGGCAAGTGGGAGGCCATGACCCCCGCGCAGAAGACCTCCGCTCTCGCGAAGGCTCAGGCCGCCGCGAAGAAGTAAGCGGCACCCCGCGATCGGAGGTTCTCGTGCGGGTCCTCGCGTCCACGTTGGCGATTCTGCTCTCGCTCTGTGCCTGCGCATCGCGAGAGGCCGGCCCGGGCGCTCCGGCGTCGGTGGCCGCGACCAATGCCCGCTGCCCCATCATGCCCGATCTCGATGCGGACGGGCAGACGTTCGTGGAGTGGAAGGGCCGTCGCGTCGGGTTCTGCTGCGCCGAGTGCATCGAACGCTGGGACCGTCTCGGCGACGATCAACGCGCACGATTGCTCGACGCCGCGACACCGTCGCGCTGAAACGAAAAGGGCCGGGACCGAAACGGGCGATTTGCCCCGATCGGTCCCGGCCCTGTTTTTTTTCCTTCAACTCAGCGGGGCGCGACCGTCGTGCCCGGAGCGACCACCGGTGCGCGGCCTTCGCCGTACGGCGCGGCATCCACGAGTTTCGCGGTGATGAGCTTCGGCGCGTTCACCGGCTTGCTCTTCTCACCACCCGACGACGTCGTCGTCTCCACAGCTTCGAGCTTGCTGATCACATCCGCGCCATCGATCGCCTGCGCAAACGAGCAGTATGAGCCGTCGAGGAACGAGGTCCCCTCGCGGCTGAAGCACAGGAAGAACTGCGAGCCGTTGCTGTTGGGGTCGCCGGACCGAGCCATCGAGAGCACACCGAAGTCGTGCGGCAGCTTGCTGTCTTCCAAGTCCACGCAGTACCCGGGCCCGCCACCACCGGTGCCGGTGGGGTCACCGCACTGGGCCATGAACCCGGGCTTGCCCTGCTGCGGACCGATGATGCGATGGAACACCACATCCTCGTAGAGCCCGCCCGAAACGAGCTGCATCGAGTTCCAGCAGGTGTTCGGCGCCTGGTCCGGGCGGTACCGGAAGGTGATGGTGCCCAACGTGGTTTCCATCACCGCGTACTTCTCGACGTACGCCCGAATGCCCGAAACCATCCCACGCTTGGGAGCAAAGGCCGGACGGCCGGTGTTGCGGTCCATCTGCGCGGGCATCGCGTCCGTCAGCGGCTGGAGCACCACGGGGGCCCCAACCTTCTTGTCGCCCACGACCAGCTGCGCATAGTGCACAACCGTCGACTTCTTCCCCCAAAGATCCGCGAAAAGCGCCGCGAGGTTCACGCCCCCGGCAACCACGGGCGCGGTCATCGCTGGCTCGTTCGAGCCCCACGCGTAGATGTTCACTTTCGCGTCGCCGCTCACTCCGGAGGGGACCACAACCTGCATCGGGATCGCCCGATCGACCCCGTAGTAGGTTCGATCCGGGGTTAACTGTGCCAAGGCGGTTTGGGCGGCCAGTGCGGTCAGGGCGAGAGCGGTCAGTATGCGCATGAGGCAGGTCTCCACGTGAAAGGAACTTCCCGCCAGTGTAGGAAGCGCGAACGGGAGTGTGGTTCCGTGAGGAGGCCGACCGCGTACGGCCTACAGGCCCTGGGGGTTCGCGACGCCCGCGTCGAACAGGCTCCACGCGGCGTTCACCGCGTTCGCCATGTCCATCGGGTTGGCCGCATCCTTGTCGACCGGCAGAAGGCGACCGATCGCCCGCGCATGATCCGCGAACCAGTGGACCGTCAGGTCCGCGCGGAAGAAGTTCACGCCGTTCCGGTGGTTGTAATCGGAAACCTCACGCATGCCGTCGGCAATCAGCGAAGATTGACCCGGATCGATGCGGTACAGGTCTGAGGTCAGAGTAGCCGGAGATCCGGGCATGGCAGCCCGCGACGGCCCCGCTCCTCGGAAGTGGTAGTTGCCGACGATTTCAACGCCAGGCTCGCCCCACACCTGCACCATCTGGGAATAGGTGTAGTTCCCGCGGTGCGAAGGGCAGTAGAAGATCCTCGGGGCAGCGAGATACTCCCGGTGGTACAACAGGCCCATCCCATCCCAGCCCGATGACCCCGAGTTGTTCCACTGCTCGGATTCCGCAACCCGAAGCGTGAGCATGTTCTGCGGCGCAGCGATCTCGCGCCCGCCGTACCTGCTGTCGCTGAGGAACTGACTGGCCGGGAGCCGGCCCTTGTGGTCGTCCGCGTACATCACCACGCCCAGACCAATCTGCCGGACGTTCGACTGGCACACCACCCGACGCGCCGTCTCACGTGCACCGTTCAAACTGGGGAGCAGAATCGAGATGAGGACCGCGATCACGGTCATCGAGACCATGACGTCGACGAGAGTGAACGCCCGCGCGCATCGCGAACCCACCCCCACTCGAGTTGATCCTGTCTTCGACACCCCAGCACCCCTTTCGCGGCGGGCATGGCCGCTCCACCGGGACCATCCTACTAGATCGGTTGAAGATTCGCAATAGATTCTGTCGGTTCACCGACAAGCTATTCCCAAGCCCGACAGGATTTTGTTTGGTTTTTTGCAGGTTTGGTTTCACAACCCCCCTCCTTTGGCTTGCGGAACCCGCGTCGGGAGGGTATTTTGCGCTGTCTCAGGCATCCGACCCCGGCCTCGCCGCGTATCGACCGGTGTTCCGGGGGTGGATTGGAGTTCCGTTCAGCCAATACAGCGTCTTTCGAGGACCGGCCATTCGACCGGACACCCATGAGTGGCAGGAAAGATCAATCTGAGAGCCGCGCTCTGGCGGACTCATCCCTGATGCGCCGCGTCGCCACCAACGACGAGGCCGCGATCGCGGAGCTCTACGACCGGTTCGGCTCCCTGGTCTTTCGAATGGCCTTCCAGTGTCTGCCGAGTCGGGCCGAATCAGAAGACGCCGTCCAGGAGATCTTCATCAGACTCTGGCGGACCGCCGGGAAATACGACCCCGACCGCTCGGCTCTGGTGACTTGGGTGATGTTGATCTCGAGGCGGTATCTGGTTGACAAGCTGCGGCGTAACAAGGTCCGGCCGCGGCCATCGTCTCTGGACCAGCCCCAGGCCCCCGCGGTCCCCGCGGCGGCTCAAGGCAACGGCCGGATGGATCGGGATGAGCGGTTGAATGTGTTGATGCAGCGGATTGCGACGCTCCCTTCGCTGCAGCAGATTGTCGTGACGAGAGCGTATCTTGGAGGACAAACGCTCCGGCAGATCGCAGACGAGACGGGAAACCCACTGGGGACCATCAAGTCAGCACTCAGCCGGGCGCTTGTGAGGTTGCGAGAACGAAGTGGCGAGGAGTTTGCCGTATGACGGTTCGTGAGTTGCTCGAGAACGCGCACCTGGACGCGCTGGGATTGCTGGACGATGATGAGCGGGCCGCCTTCGAAAGGGCGTTCCGCTCCGCGCCCGCCTCCGTGCGCGCTCAGATCCGCGATGAACAAAGCCGCTGGGCCCGCATGGAGTCCTGCCTCCCCCGCACCGAGCCCGGGGAAGACCTCCGTGAACGCGTGCTCGCGGCCATCCGCTCAGAGATCGACCTCGAGTCCGCCTCCGAGGCGCTCGTCGGCCTCACCCCCGCCGAACTGGGGGACGATGCCCCGATCAGCGGTGAAGTTGAGTCCATCCGCCGCCGCAAGGTCCCGGCCTTCTGGCAGGGTGCCGCCGTCGCGATGTTCTGCGTCGCTCTCGTCCTCGGCGGCGCGTTTGCCGTCCTGCTCCGCGACTACACCAACATCACCCAGCAGTCCCGCCAGACCGCCTGGATGGAGCGCGGCGTCTCCGTGTTCCGCAACGGCGACACGCTCCGCGACGTGCTGCTCGATCCCTCGTCCCAGCTCTCGCAAATGACCAGCTCCATCGCGGGCTGCTCCGGTTCCGTCTGGACCAACCCAAACTGGGAAGGCTTCGCGTTCGTCGTCACCGATGGCCTCCGCGCCCCGGAGGGCACGAGCTTCCGCGTCATCGCCATCAGCGAAGACGGCACCACGACCACCACCCTCGCCGAGAAGATCGAGGCCAACGGAAGCCTCCAACGCTTCGAACTCAACCTCAACGGTGTCGCGCCTGGAACCAAACTCGCCATCGTGCCAGTCGTGAACGGCCAGGTCGGCACCCCGGTCCTCACCTGCACCGTCCGCCTCGGCTGAGAACCATCCACGCGCAGTGTTCCTGACCCTCCCGGGGCGTTCCTTCAAGGAACGCCCCGGTTGCTTTTCCACGCCCCCTCCGAAGACGCTACGCTCCCGTGCTCCCTCGACCCCCGCACCAAGCCGGAAACTCTCCCCATGGCGACTCGTATCCCGTTGCCCGTGCTCGGCTCATTCCCCGCACCCGAGGGCTCCACGCTTCAGAAAGCCTACGAAGCAAAGGAAAAGTGCGGTGTCTTCGGCGTGTGGGGCGCGAAGAACGCCGCCCGTCTCAGCTACCTCGGCCTCTACGCCCAGCAGCACCGAGGCCAGGAATCCGCCGGCATCGCCGTCAGCGACGGCCAGCGCCTCAACGGGATGACGGGCATGGGTCTCGTCGCCGAGATCTTCGAGACCGCCGACATCGAGAAGCTCGACCGCCTCGGCGGCAAGGCCGCCATCGGTCACAACCGCTACTCCACCGCCGGTGGCTCGCTCAGTTGCAACGCCCAGCCTCTGCTCGAGAACTACGTCGGCGGCCAGGTCGCCCTCGCCCACAACGGCAACCTGATCAACGCGGACGTCCTGCGTGATCGCTTCGAGCAGGCCGGCCACCTCTTCCACACCACCAGCGACACCGAGGTCATCATCCACCTCCTCGCCTCGCCGCCTCAACAGCGCTCCATCGACCCGCTCGCCGAAAGCCTCCGCCACCTCCAGGGTGCGTTCAGCCTTCTCTTCCTCTTCCCCGATCGCATCGAGGCCGCGCGCGACCCCTGGGGTTGGCGCCCGCTGAGCATCGGCCGCCTCCCCGACGGCGCGTACGTCGCCGCGAGCGAGACCGTTGCCCTCGATGTCATCGGCGCCGAGTTCGTCCGCGATGTCGAGCCCGGCGAGATCGTCACCATCAGCGACGCGGGCCTCAAGAGCCGCAGGTTCGCCGAACCCGCCGAACGACTCGCCCAGTGCGTCTTCGAGCACGTGTACTTCGCCAACCCCGCCAGCGTCGTCTTCGGACAGAACGTCCAACGCACCCGCGAACTCCTCGGTGAACGCCTCGCCACCGAAGCGCCCGTCGCCGCGGACTACATCGTCCCCATGCCCGACTCCGGCCGTTCCGCCGCGCTGGGCTACTCCCGTCACA
>JBIKMF010000206.1:0-7323 GCA_044359425.1 Phycisphaerales bacterium | reverse complement strand
GCCTGGGACGCCGGACAGATCGCCGCCGACTTCAACCAGGACGAGAGCGTCGACGGCGACGACGTCATCGGCTTCTTCGGCGCCTGGGACAACGGGTGCTGACGTCGTGGGACCTGAGCACGCCTCCAACGCCACCGACCTCAAGCCAACCCCTCTCCCCGACCGCCAAACCACCCCCGCCCAACGCCCAACGCCCAACGCCCAACGCCCAACGCCTAATGCCTAATGCCTAATGCCTAATGCCTAATGCCTAATGCCTAATGCCTAACACCTAATGCCTAATGCCTAATGCCTAATGCCTAATGCCTAATGCCTAATGCCCAATGCCCAATGCCCAATGCCCACTCCGACCCTCCATCCTACCAACATTCTTATTTCCGCTTTTCGATTTTCGCTTTTCGCTTTCCTCTTCCTCACCCCCCCAAAACCGAAACCAACCCCAAAACACAACTCCCCTGCCCCACCCGATCATCAATCCTCACCGCCCTCACCCGCGGCTCACGCAACGTCATCCCCGCCTTCAACGCCCCTCGCACCGCCACCCCCAAATCGTGTACCCCCGTCGCCTCGCAATCCGAAAATACCAAAACAAGCAAAGCTCCTCGCGCAATCCGCGCATCCCGCGCCAGCTTCGCGAGATCCCCCTCCACCGCTCGCATCAACTCCGACCCATACCCCCGGTTCGGCCCCGGCACCCCGCGGCTGTACGTGAACTGCTTCACCACCTTCACCTCCAGCCACACCGCCTCCTCCGGTGCCGCCCCCCTCGCCTCGTCAGCCCCCGCAAACAACGTCCCCTTCTTCGCCAGTTCCTCCAGCAAAACACGCTGCGGATCCTCCAGCGCGGCACCACCCTCCGTCAACGCCATGTCGCACCGCCCCCGCGCCGACTCCTTCACGTGATACCCAACATCCGACGGAAACGGCTGCTCCCGATAAACCCCAAACCCCGCCCGCGCACACGCCGCCGCGATCAGGTCCTGCAACGCCGCCTCCGGCATCGCATCCACCCCACGCGTCGCCTGCTCCACATGCGCCGCCCGGTCCGCTTCCGAAACCGCTTCCGCCACGCACTCCAGTATCCGGTCGAAGTCGTCCACGGACTACCATAGCGGCATGCTCGACCTCCTGATCTCCGGCGGCACCCTCCACACCTCCGCTGCATCATTCCCCGGCGACCTCGCCATCAAGGACGGCACCATCGCCGCCATCGGCGAACCCGGCTCCTTCGCCTCACTCCCCGCCGCCCGCACCATCAACGCCGCCGGAATGGACGTCTTCCCCGGCTTCATCGACGTCCACGTCCACCTCGAACTCCCCTTCTGCGGTACCGTCTCCTGCGACGACTTCGAACACGGCTCCCGTGCCGCGCTCAACGGCGGAATCACCAGCCTCATCGATTTTGCCATCCCCGCCAACGGCCAATCCCTCGCCGACGCCCACGCCGCCTGGACCGCCAAGGCCCAGGGCCGCAGCCTCGTCGATTTCGCCTGGCACCTCGCCATCACCAGCGACCGCCACCTCGACGAAATCCCCGAGATGGTCGCACGCGGACTCCCGACATTTAAGGAGTTCATGATCTACGAGACCGAAGGCTGGAACAGCGACGACGCCCGCCTCTTCACAACCCTCGAACGCGTCCGCGACCACAACGGCATGCTCCTGGTGCACGCGGAAAGCAGCAAAGTCCTCGATGAAATCATCAGAAGGTACCACACCCCCGAACTGATGAAGCAGCACGGAGCCCGCCTCCACCGCGAGACGCGGCCCAATTTCATCGAGGCAGAAGCTATCATAAGAGCGATCAACTGGTGCGAAGCAACTGGTGGCCGTCTTTATATCGTTCATATGTCCACGGCCGAGGGTGCCGAGGCCGTCCTCGCCGCCCAGGCCCGGGGCGTCCCCGTCCTCGCCGAAACCTGCGCCCAGTACCTCGTCCTCGATGATTCCGTCTTCGACCGCGAAGACGGCCACCTCTTCGCCTGCTGCCCCCAGGTCAAAAAACCCGCCGACCGCGAACGCCTCTGGGCCGGCCTCGGCGACGAAATCTGCATCGTCTCCACCGACACCTGCTCCTTCACCCGCCAGCAGAAAGACATGTGGCGCGTCGGCGGCCCCGATGGATACGGCGACTGGACCAAAATCCCCATGGGCCTCCCAGGCCTCGACACCCTCGTCCCCATCCTCTACACCCACGGCGTCCAGACCGGCCGCATCACCCACAACCAACTCGCCCAGCTCTGCGCCTTCAACCCCGCCAACGTCATGGGCATGACCCGCAAGGGCGACCTCGCCCCAGGCCTCGACGCCGACGTCACCATCATCAACCCCGCCGAGTCCCGCGTCGTCGGCCCTCAAGCCCTCCGCTCCCGCGCCGACTGGTCCCCCTACACCGGCATGACCCTCTCCGGCTTCGCCCACACAGTCATCCTCCGAGGCCAACCCGTTCTCGAGGCCGGCACCATCACCGCCCGCCCCGGCTCCGGCCGCTTCATCCCCCGAACCCTTCCCGGATAACACATCATGAACGTCACGTTCCTCGGCGCATCGGGCGAAGTCACCGGCTCCTGCTATCTCATCGAAACCTCACGCGCCAAAGTCCTCATCGACTTCGGCCAGCACCAGGGCGAACGCTCCTCCCGCGAAAAGAACGCCCTCCCCACCCCCTTCAAACCCGCCGAACTCGACGCCGTCATCGCCACCCACGCACACATCGACCACATCGGCCTCATGCCCCGCCTCACCCGCGACGGCTTTCGCGGCCAGGTCTACGCCACTCCCGCCACCGTCGACCTCACCGAGATCATGCTCAAGGATGCCGCCAAGCTCCAACAAGCCGACGCCTTCCGCGACCAACGCAAAGCCGCCCGCCAAGGCCGCGACCCCATCACGCCCCTCTTCACCGAAGAAGACGTCAACGCCTTCCTCCCTCACATGAAGAAGATCCCCGTCGGCCAGTGGCACGACGTCGCCAAAGGCATCCGCGTCCGCCCCTTCGACTCCGGCCACATCCTCGGCTCCGCCAGCCTCGAAATCCAGATCTCCGACCGCGGCGAAACCCGCACCGTCGTCTTCTCCGGCGACATTGGCCCCAGCAACATCCCCCTCCTCCACGACCCCACCCCGCCCCGCACCGAGCAGCCCGCCAGCCTCGTCGTCATGGAGTCCACCTACGGCGACCGCGACCACCGCCCCATCCAGGAAACCCTCAGCGAGGCAGAGTCCATCCTCCACGAAGCCATCTGGGCCAAGTCCAAAGTCCTCATCCCCGCCTTCGCCGTCGGCCGCTCCCAACTCGTCCTCTACTACCTCGCCCGCCTCGCCCGCTCCGGCCGTGTGCCCCAGTTCCCCATCTACCTCGACAGCCCGATGGCCATGGCCGCGATGAAGCTCTACGCCAAGCACATCTCCTCGCTCGACGCCCAGGCCCGCGAGATCGTCACCTCCGGCGACTCCTGCTTCAACATCCCCGGCCTCATCTGCACCGAGAGCGCCGAGGAAAGCAAAGCAATCAACGATCGCGAGGGAACCGCCGTCATCATCGCCGGCTCCGGCATGTGCAACGGCGGCCGCATCGTCCACCACCTCAAGCACAACATCTGGAAGCGCGACTGCCACATCCTCATCGCCGGCTTCATGGCCGCCGGCACCATCGGCCGTCAACTCGTCGAACGCCGCGAAACCGTCCGCATCTTCGGCGAAGAGATGATCGTCCGCGCCAAGGTCCACACCCTCGGCGGCCTCTCCGCGCACGCCGGCCGCACCGACCTCCTCCGCTGGGCCGAGCACCTCGCCCCCGCGAACGGCCAGCCCTGGCCCCGCATCGCCCTCACCCACGGCGAAGACGCCTCCCGCGACTCCCTCGCGGCAGAGATGCACCGCCGCTGGGGAATCGTCCCCGCGTGCCCCAAGGAAGGCGATCGTTTCACCCTGTAATCAGGCCCCAACCGGCGCGCTGGGCATCGGATACCCCGAAGCCTGCAGCGCCTTCGCCAGCCGATCACCCAGCCGCTCGATGTCCGCCGCGCTGTGCATCGCGTTGATCACCACGCGGAAGTACCGCGGACACGGCCCGCCCGGATACTCGATCAGCGGCGCCAGAATCCCATCGCCCAGCAACAGATCGTGCACCGTCTGGTTCCGCGCGTCGCTGTCGAGGTAGAACGTGAAGATCGGGATGTCCTCCGGCGGCACCGGCAGCGAGAGCGACTGCATCACCGACCGCATCCGCCGGATGTTGTCCCGGAGCTGCGTGACCAGCGAGGGATTCTGAGACAGCAGCTCCACCGCCGCGAGCGCCGCGCCCGCGAGTGGGGGGGGCACCGGCGTCGAGCTGCGATACACCCACGCCCGCTCCCGCACCGTCCGAACGAACCGCGACCGACCCATCACCGCGCCGCCGTAGCACCCCAGACCCTTCGCCAGCGTGCTCGTGATGCACACCCGCGGATCATCGATCCCCAGGTGCGGCACCGCGCCGCGGCCACCCGGCCCCAGCACGCAAAAGCCGTGGCAGTCGTCCACCACCAACGCCGACCGATGGCTCGGCAGCAGCCCCAGCAACTCGCGGAGCGGAGCGATCGCCCCGTCGGCTGCGAACACGCTGTCCGTCATGATCGCGATCCCCGCCTCCGCGTGCTGGCGGATATGCCACGCCGCAGAGTCCGGGTTCAGGTGCTCGTACTCGAACACGAACATCCCCGCGGCAGTCGCAGCGTTGCGGATGCTCCGGTGCGCGTTCGCGTCGATGAGCGCGATGCGCAGATCGTCCGTCAGCGCCTGGGCGCACATGAAGTTGGCCGTGTACCCCTCCGCCGACAGGATCGCCGCCTCCTGCCCCGTGAACCCCGCGAGGGCCGCCTCCAGCGACTCGTGGATCAGCGTGTTCCCGGTTGTCTCGCGCGACGCCGTGGTGCTGATGCCGTACCGGGCCAACGCCGCGGCCATCCCGGCATGAACCTCCGGACGGTTCGCCAGGCCCAGGTAGTTGCAGCCACCGAAAGCGAGGAGCTCTCGCCCGTTTACGGTGCAGGTCGTCGCGGTCGCGGACTCAACGGGTATGCGTGCCATGGACGGAGATATCGACACGGCGGCCGAGTTCCGCGCACTTTCCTCAGTGCCGTTCGTTGCGACCGGAGCAGTGGATGGTGGGGGCGATGGTGGCCATGGTGTGGAGCCCCGGGGCGGCGCTCAGCAGCCGCGGGATGGCGTTGATCACGATGGCGCTGGTGGCGATATCGCCGTGAACGCCACCGGGCATCACCATGTCGATCCCGGGCTCGCCCTCGATCACCACGCGGTCGTGGGGGTCGCTCTGGCCGATGGAGGCCTGGAACTCGAGATGGACGACGCAGCGTTCGTCGTAGTACCCGCGGGCGACCTGGCGGACGCCGGCGATCCGCCCGCGCGGGATCATCCCCAGACCGCAGACGAGGTCGCGGTCGGCCTTGACGGGGCCGATGTCCTCTTCCCAACGCTCGAGCGGGAGGCCCACGTAGTGGGAGAGGAAGTACAGGCTCTCGCCGAGGCCAACGTGCCTGAGCGTGCCCTCGCGGACCTTGGTCGCGAACTGTTCGTCGTCGAGGCCGGCGCCGATCTTCTTCTGGAATGGGATACGGCGGGCGGAGGCGTCCTGGATGCGGTAGCACGCGATGCCGCGGACGCGCTTGCAGACGCTGGTGAGGAAGGCGGGGAGGGCGTCCATCAGGAAGCCGGGGTTGACGCCGGTTCCGAGCAGGCGGCCGCCGTAGCGTTTGGCGAGCTCGTCGAGCTCTTCGGCGAGGGCGACGTGTCGGAGCCAGGGGTACACGAGCTCTTCGCAGGTCGAGACCACCGTCTTGCCCTGACGGAGCAACTCGCGGAAGGTCGGGGCGCACCCGGGGAGGTCGGAGAGGGTGGTGACGAGCACCGCGTCGAAGGTGCTCCAGTCGGTCACTTCCTGAAGTGAGCTCAGGATCTTGATCTTGGGGTTTGCGTTCGGCACCAAGTCCACGAGATGCTTGCCCGCGAGGGAGGGCGAGGCATCAACCGCGCACAGGATCTGACCAAGGTCGCGCTCGATCAGGTCGGACATAATCCGCTGACCAAGGGGGCCCACGCCGACATGGAGAATTCGTGTCATAGGGGTCGAGAGTGTACGTTCCAAACCCGCCCCTGACGACGACCAACCGGGCATTTCCCGTCAATCTTCCTCGTCGATGTCGGGTTCGGCTTCGATTTCTTCGGAGGCCCCCGAATCTCCCAGTGCTTCGTGCAGCTTGCCCGCCACCCCCGCGAGGCGGTGCTCGGCCGCCGCCCGCTCAAGCCCCAAACGGTGCATGACCACCGCCGTCTTCACAGAACCGCCGGCGCTGTCGAGAATCGTGAAGCAGCCGTCGCGCGGGAGGCCCGTGAGCGTCGCGATGATTCTCGCGGCGCGATCACGGAGCTTGGCGTTGGAGGCCTTCACGTCCACCATCAGGTTCTGGTAGACCTTGCCCATGCGGATCATCAGCGTCGTCGAGATGATGTTCAGCGTGAGCTTCGTGGCCGTTCCGGCCTTCATGCGGGTCGAGCCGGTGAGGACTTCGGGGCCGGTCTTCAGGATGAGCAACTGGTCCGCGTGCGGCGGGTGATCGACGGGCGTGCAGCAGAGCATCGCAGTGAAGGGTGCGCCGCCCGCGAGCTGCGTCTTGCAGTACTCGAACGCGCCGATGACGTAGGGCGTCGTGCCGCCCGCGGCGATCCCGATGAGGGAGTCCTTCTCGGTGAGGTTGAGGGCCGCGAGCTCTTCCCACGCGCCGCGGTGGTCGTCTTCCTTGGATTCGCTGGACTTTCGGAGCGAGCTGTCGCCGCCGGCGATGATGCCGATGATGCGGCCGTGCTCGATCTGGAACGTGGGCGGGGCTTCGGAGGCGTCGAGCACGCCGAGGCGGCCCGAGGTGCCGGCGCCGATGTAGATCAGTCGGCCCCCGGCGAAGAAGCGGGCCTCGATCGCTTCGATGAGGCGCGTGATGCGGGGCGACGCCCGCTTCACGGCGTCGAAGGCGTGGCGGTCTTCCCTGCACATGGTGGCGACACAGTCCTCGATGCTCAGCGCGTGCAGGTCCATGGTCCGCGGGTTGCGGCGTTCGGTCGTCAGGTGCGAGCGGTCGGGAGGGAGCATCGGAGGTCCTTGTTACGGTGCAGGCGCGAAGAGGCCGGCGCGGGGAGCAGAGCGTACGCCGGTGACGCGGGAAAGCGAGACGGGCACGCCGTCGTCGGCGAGTGCGCCGAGCACGGCGAATCCCGCTGCTTCTCGGGCCTCGACGGGGATCGCGAAGTGGTCGGTGGTGACGACCTGCG
>JBIKMF010000205.1:0-7333 GCA_044359425.1 Phycisphaerales bacterium | reverse complement strand
CGCGAGCGTGCAACTCACCCCGCACATGCTCCGCGCATCACTCCGCGACGAGCACGCCGGCATGGTCCTCACCGTCTTCCCCACCGGACGAGCCCTCGTGCGCGGTACCGATCGCCCCGAAGTCGCCAGGTCGCTCTACGCCCGCTTCGTCGGCGGCTGATCAGCGCGTCGACCCCGGCTTCCACAGAATGTCCGTCTTCCCGAAGTCGTTCGCGACGCGGCAGAACACAAACAACAGATCGCTCAAGCGGTTCACGTACCGCACCGCCTCCTCGTTCACCCCCGGCGCGTCGATCTGCTGCAGCGTCACGATGTGCCGCTCCGCCCGCCGCACCGTCGTCCGCGCCAGGTGCAGCGCAGCCGACAACGCCGTGCCCCCCGGCAGCACAAAGCTGTTCAACGGCGCAAGCCGGTCGTTGAACGCATCGATCGTCTCCTCCAGCCGCTTGGTCTGCGAAGCCACGATCCGCAGCGCCTTCCCCGGTTGTTCGCCGGGTGTGAGGGGAGTCGCGAGATCCGCACCAAGGTCGAACAGATCGTGCTGGATCATCTCCAGATGCGATCGGATCGCGTCCCCCGTGGAAGCGTCGGCATGGCCGCGGCACTGAACAATCGCCAGCCCCACCGCCGAGTTCGATTCATCGATGGCGCCATAGGCTTCCACCCGCGGGTCGTCCTTCAGCACCCGCCCCCCGCCCACCAGCCCCGTGGTTCCGTCGTCCCCCGTCTTCGTGTATATCTTGTTGATCTTGACCATGTCTCATGTCCTTCGTGGGGTGTTCCAGACCGGATGCGACCGCAAGACCACAACTCCGACCATTCCATCTCCGAACCCATGCCCGTCCGCGGGATCATCGGAACGTGGAAGCGTAGAGGCCTCGACGCACCCGATCCGCGCGCGCCGCTCGTCTCGCGCGTCCTCGCGTCCCGCGGCATCGGCAGCGGTGCCGACGCAACCAAGTTCCTCGAGCCCAAGATCGCCGACCTTCACGACCCTTCCCTGCTCCCGGGTCTCGAACGCTCCGCCGAACGTCTCCTCCACGCCATCGCCACCGGTCAGCAAATCGTCATCTACGGCGACTACGACGTCGACGGCATCACCGCCAGCGCCATCCTGTACCACGTCATCCTCGAAGTCGCCAAGGAACGAGGGATTGAGGCCCACGTCTCCACGTACGTTCCCCATCGCCTCGAAGAAGGCTACGGGCTCAACGTCGACGCGATCGAGGAGGTCGCCCGCGCCGGTGCCAACCTCATCATCTCCGTGGACTGCGGCGTCACCGCCTTCGATCCCGCCCGCGCAGCACGCCGCGCCGGCGTCGACCTCATCATCACCGACCACCACAACCTCCCTACCGACGCAGAAGGACTCCCCGACGCCTTCGCCGTCGTCCACCCGCGGCTTCCGGGCTCCAGCTACCCCTTCGGCGAACTCTGCGGCGCTGGCGTCGCGTTCAAACTCGCCTGGCGGCTCGCGACCATGGCCGCCGGAGGCCCGAAGGTCAGCCCCGGCATGCGCCGCGTGCTCCTGGACACCCTCGCGCTCGCCTCGCTCGGCGTGATCGCCGACATCGTGCCCCTCGTCGATGAAAACCGCGTCCTCGCGCGGCACGGGCTCGCGATGGTGCGTCACAGCGGCATCGAAGGCGTGCGCGCCCTCGTCGTGGCCTCCGGGCTCGCCGGCGAGAACATCGGTGAGTACGACGTCGGTTTCAAGCTCGCCCCGCGCCTCAACGCCTGCGGCCGCATGGGGCACGCACGCGAGGCCGTCGAACTCTTCACCACCGCCACCGGAGACCGCGCCGCCGAAATCGCCGCGCAGCTCACGCAGCAAAACGACGAACGCCGCCGCACCCAGGACGAAATCCTGCAGCAGGCCCTCGAGCTCGCGGAGAGCTCGGGCATGACGGGAGACGCGCGGCGTGCGATCGTCCTCGCCAAGGAAGGATGGCACGCGGGAGTCGTCGGCATCGTGTGCTCCAAGCTGGTCGAGCGATACCACCGCCCCGTGCTGCTCATGAGCATGCACGACGGCCACTGCCACGGCTCGGGCCGTTCCATCGACGGCTTCGACCTGCACGAGGCCATCGGCGCATGCAGCACCCACCTCATCGGATTCGGAGGTCACGCGATGGCCGCCGGGTTGCGGATGTCCGCCGACAACCTCCCCGCCTTCACCGACGCCTTCTGCGCCTTCGCGAGCACCAAGCTCCGCGCGGAAGACCTCTGCGCCCGCGTGCGGTTCGATTGCGACGCAACGATCGCAGACCTCACCATGGCGGCCGTTGCAGACCTGCAGAAGCTCGCCCCCTTCGGCCGCGAGAACCCATCGGTGCAGTTGCGCCTGCCCTCGGTGGTAGTCGCCCAACGCCCCGAGGCCATGGGCGCGGGCAACAAGCACATGACCCTCCGCGTGGCCGATGGCCCGGGGGAACGACAGTTGCGACTGGTCGCCTGGAACTGGGGCGAACGCATCACCCGCTTCGCGCCCGGCATGCGCCTGCAGGCGGTGATCGCGCCGAAAGTTTCAACCTGGAACGGCTCCACCCGCGTCGAAGCCGAACTCATCGACGCCGCCCCGGCCAACGACTAACCCCCAGTGGCCGCGGCATCCCGCAGTGGCAGCGGCATTCCTGCCGCTGGGTCTCAGCGGCTTTCCAGCCGCCGACCGTGTTGCACCCCCGACCTCACAACGAACTCACAAAACCAAACTCCCCATCTCTGCCCTCTTCCCTCTGGCTATGGCCTCTCTCCTATGGCCTTCTTCCCACGCCCGATCCGGCACCGCGGCCAGAGGCCCGGGTGGGGACGACATGATACAGTTTGGTCATCTCACTCGCGGTGGTTCAGGGGATGCGGGTTGGTAGGCAGGACAGTAGTGACCAAAGCCATGCGCCAGCCGCTTGCCACCGAACTAAACAACGCGCTGTGGTTGCCTACGAGCGTTCCGGAAGCGCATCGCCAAGCAAGAGCACGGAAATCTATTCGTAATACGTGCGACAAAACGACGGCATGATAAAATCAAGTCAACCAATGCGAAGACATTTGTGTGGAGCATGCACATGTTGGAATTAAGGCGTATCGTCATCGCCAAAGAAGCAAGTGCCGTTCCCTTGTTGCAAGCCTGGTCGAAGAGCATGGAAGTGCACGGCTATCAGGTGGAAACGAGCTACCTGGGGCAACGGTTCTTGGACCTCTTGGTCCCAATGACGGATCGGGCGTGGCGATCTAGGTTGCGAAAGGCGGTAGAGAGTGGCGCGGTGGAAGCCGATTGGATGGAGGACAGTATCATCCAAAGGTACTCCGCCGAAGAGGTACGCGCGGCACCGTTGTTCCAGCCTATTCACGCGGGCCGTAGTATTGAATTTCCACAGGGAAGAGACCGAAAGGCTGGAGTGTGTCAACTCGTGTCCGTTGACGAAAGTGCTGCTTGCGGTGGATGCGGGGCCGGGGTTCGCCAGGAAGGGGAAATTCGCGTGCCTGCAGCGGAGATTGACAAGTGTGGGTCGATGGCGAGCATCTGGCTTGGGCCCAACGTGTTCTGGATGCTTGCGGACCGAGTTGTTAAAGCCCTTGAGGCGGTGTGTGGAGAACCGATACCCCGAAGAGAGGTCGTCACAACAGGTAAGGCAACAGCCCGGGAACGATGGTGGCAGCTTCTCCCCGAATCATCCGTGCTGGAAGGTGGGATCAAAGAACACCGATCAGCACGACGGGTGTGTTCGCAGTGCGGCGCCGTGTGGTTGAGCGTTGTGGACGGACCGCCGGGCAGGCATTTCACGGCGCGGCAGGCCGCGTGGTGCGAAAAGGTCGTTCCGCCGGTCGTTCGTTCGCCATTCTGGGAAGGGGAGCTGACTCGCTTTGATGACGGTCGCGTGAAGCACTTTCCTGAACGGGCGTTGTGGTTTCGCGGCGACGTTGCCCGACACCTCGCGGCTGAGAAGATCCGAGGCCTGGATCTTCACCCCATTATCTGGTTCTGACCGGAGGGCGACATCTACACTGAAGCCGCCATGGCAGACTGCTTACCAGAACTCTGTATCGTTGCCGCCCGGTGCAAAGTGTCAGACGGAGACATCGGAGCGGTCCTCATCGAGGGTCTTGGTTGGCTCCATGTCCGACTAGTCACCAAGCGGGCAGCATACATGCCGGGATCTCCGGCGGGCAAAGACGTTTGCCCGCTCTTTTACATCTTCAACGGCGTGGCAGCAGACCCGTTTAGGAGGAAGAAGTTCCTCGTTACCGACCTACTTATGCCGCCGTTGCTCGCTTGCGCCTGGTGGGAAGAGGGGTTCTGGTTACCGCTCAGCAGCCGTCCTTTTGAGGCTGGGGAACGTTTAGCGACTCACTGCATCGTTAACCCCTTAAGGCAACCCCCGGTCTATTTCGACGAGCTGGGCCAAGTCCTGCCGGCGAGGGTCGAGCCCTGCTCAGTGGCAGGCGTTCACTCCGAGCAGTGTGTGCCGTACGCGGCCCAAGAAGCCCTCGCCGCCGGCCGCCTCCGTTTCGACTTCGAACCCGGAACACCCATCCTCCCCCCTCCTCCCTTCAAGCCCAAGAAGCCCCGCAAGCTCAAGCGAGGGACGGTCACCCTCATGTTCCGCAGTGCTCAACTGCCCAACGACTTCGACTTCGAGTCGGTCGAATCGCTCATTGAATCCCATCTCGCCGCGGCACGCGCGGGCGAGTGGACCGGTCACGGCCAGGACTCAGAAACCGGCGAGTTGGACATTCAGTTCGAAGGCAAAGACCCCAACGCGATCTTCGAGTGCATCCGTGCCGCGCTCAGGGGAAGCCCGCTGACGAAGCTCGGCTGGTGCCTGCTCTCGCCGGAGTACGAGGGGCAACCGATGATCCGGCGCGAACTCGCGGAGTAGCGGGCACTCAGGCCGCGCCGCAGCGAACACGAGGAGCTGGTGCACGGGAGGATGCCGATGAAGACAAGGTGCCAACCGTTCCTGATCACTCCAGACTCTCCGCGAGGGACGGTGCCCAGACTGCATTCTCGAGCCCACTGCGAATCCGATGATCGAGCTGTATCATGTTGCCCTCACGCCCGCCTGCCGCTGCGGCTGGAAGTAGACCGTGTGGTATCCATCCAACCTGAGGCACGCTATTGAGCATGAGGGCCGAAAATGGTGGTGAGTGATGAACCAATCGCTGGCCGACAAACTGAAGCTCGCTCAGCAGACGTTCGGCTTCGAGTGGCCGCCCGAACTCATCGAGTTCGTATCTTCCCCGCCCACGCTCGAAGCCAGCGCCCCATTCGTGTACTGGCACGATGGTGAGGTCGCCCGCGCGTGGATTGGGAGGCTTCGGATCCTCATTCCCCGCGATGCGAACGAACTGTCGCTCGAGTCCGTTTCGGTCGAACTGCGCTCCGATCTGGCGCCCGGCATGGTCCCTATTGCCGAGGGTCCGGCCGCGATGCAGGTGTTGTATGCGTGCCAAGGCGAGCACAAGGGCAGCATCTGGGTGAAGGACCTCGCATCCTGTGGGGAACTCGATAATCCGTACGAGGAGACGTACTTCGTCGCTCCCTCACTCTCTGACCTTCTCCTGATGCTCCGCAATCCCGCCGCTGAGCCGTTTGCAGGACCAGTGCTGTCGCGGCCGCCCGCCCCCGTCGAGATCGACGGGCCGGCGATTCCGTGGCGCGAGCCCGTCGGGAACCTCGTGCTCCTCCAACCGCTGGAACAAGGCTACAACCTCCCGGACGCCGAGTGGCAGAATGAGTTCCTTGAGAACGACCTCTGCTCGGGCTGCCTCTCGCTCAAGGCAAGTGCCGACCTCGATCGGCCCGTGCGGCTTCGTCGGGTGCCACGAAAGCTCTTCTCCGGCATTCGTCCGTTGCTTGCGATGCACGAATCCATCTTCTCCCGTGTGTCGCCGTGGATGGCGCAGATCGCCGTGCGTCCCATCGAGGTTGGCGGGGCAATCCTCCCGGACTGGAAGTGCATCCACCACCTGCCCACAGGCAAGCTCGAAACCGGTCGCGGCAGATTCGCCGCGCACCGGCAGTGCTCCGTGTGCAACGCGGTCTACAGGCACGATCGAGAGTCCCACCCGGTCGTGCTCCGACGCGATCTCGACACGCGACAGTTGTACCTCACCGACGACAACGAACTCCTTCTCACACCCACCGCGTTCGCCGCCTCGAATCTCTCGTCGATCCTCCCTCAGATGAAGGTTCACGACGTGCCGATCGTGGCTGAGTCCCGCTCTCGCGAAGTGCTCCCGGGCGACCCCGAGTGGACCGGCGAGTTCCGCCGAACGCGAGTCCCCAAAGTCGGCCCCGACGCAATGCGATCTTCGTACGGCATGTACCTCTGAGGAAGTGTGCGATCTCGGTTGTGGTCGCAAAGGCGTAAGGTACTACTCGATGCCCACCCCTCGATATTGGAGTCTTCGCACGACGTGGGACCCGCTCCCGGCTGCACACTACTCGCGGCATGCCGTTGAAGTGCCGGAGACGGTTGTCGCGAGGCTTGAGGCAGGTCGCACGTGGTCTGGCCGAGCGCCATCTGGCTTCGAATCCAGCCGCCGAGGTCTTCTTGAAGATTTCCCGTGGTGCTTCGCTCCCGTGTGGTCGACGCGAGCGGTGCAAGCGCTGGAGCCTCTGCTGGCCGGCTGCGGGGAGTTTCTGCCGGTCAAGGTCCGGCGGCGATCGGCGGTGCTCGCGCAACAGTACTATTGCTTCAACTGCGTTTGCATGGTCGACGCGCTCAAGGTTCAAGGCGTTCCTCGCTCGGCGTGGCTTGCGAAAGGTGTGCCGGATCCAAGCTATCCCTGGGAGTTCAGCTTCCGCAACGTCCCGCGAGGGACCCATGCGTTCCGCTGCCGACACAGGATGGACCTTCTCGTGGTGTCTTCGGCCGTCGCCCGGGTGCTCGAGCAATCGAGGTTGGTGGGATGGGCTCTTGTGGACCTGACAGGGCGTGTGCCCGGCATTCTCTCGCCCCTCCCACGACGAAGTACCACCTGAGTTGAAGTCATTGGCCGTCCCCCTGCTTCTCGCGCGTACTTCGCAGATCCACCCTCGGCACACCGATCCGGTCGTGCTTTCGCTCCCCCGACAAGCCGCTGCAGTGGGCCCTGGGGACCACGTTGTGCCGCACCGCAATGAGGGCCGCAGCGTACGGCGCGGCATGGACGGCCTCCGACTCCCCAGGGTCGTTCGCTTGCCCCGATTCATCTCGCCGTGGCAGTTGCTCGTCGTTCCAAACGCCATGCCCTAGACCAAGCCACCACGGAGTTGCTCCCTTGAACGAGCTTGACACCGAAGACAGGCACTCCCCCTATCCCCCTCCCCACCCTCTTCTTCCTCCCCATT
>JBIKMF010000204.1:0-7343 GCA_044359425.1 Phycisphaerales bacterium | reverse complement strand
GCGGTGTGGGCGAGTGGGGCCGGGCGTGTGCGTGCGGCTGTATTCGGAGGAGGACTTCAAGGCGCGGGGGGAGTTCACGGATCCGGAGATCGTGCGGTCGAACCTAGCGGCGGTGATTCTGCGGATGAAGGCGTTGCGGCTGGGGGAGGTGGATCGCTTTCCGTTTGTGGAGCCGCCGGACTCGAGGCAGATCAAGGACGGGTACGAGACGCTTCACGAGCTTGGGGCGGTGGACGAGGGGAACGAGCTGACGAAGGTGGGGCGGGAGTTGTCGCGGCTGCCGCTGGATCCGAGGATTGGCCGGATGTTGTTGGCGGCGCACCAGGAGGGGTGTCTGTCGGAGATGCTGGTGATCGCGTCGGCGTTGTCGGTGCAGGATCCGCGTGAGCGGCCGATGGAGAAGGCGGACGAAGCGGACGGGATGCACGCGAAGTTCAAGGATGCGCAGTCGGACTTTGGGACGTACCAGAAGCTGTGGGCGTGGTATCGGGGGCACAAGGAGCAGATGGGGGGCGCGAAGCTGCGGCGGGTGTGCAAGGAGCACTTCCTGAGCTTTATGCGGATGCGGGAGTGGGAGGAAGTCCACCGGCAGATCGCGGCGTTGGTAGAGGAGCTTGGGTACAAGGCGAACGAGAAGCCGTCGACACCGGAGTCGGTGCACCGGGCGCTGCTCGCGGGGTTGTTGTCGAACATCGGGATGCGGAACGAGCAGGGGGAGTACGTTGGCGCGCGGGGGATGAAGTTCAACGTGTTCCCGGGGTCGGCGTTGTTCAGGAGTCAGCCGAAGTGGGTGATGGGTGCGGAGATTGTGCGGACGAGCCGGGTGTATGCGCGAACGGTTGCGCCGCTGCGGCCGGAGTGGGTGGAGTCGATCGCGAAGCATCTGCTGAAGAAGAGCTATTCGGATCCGCACTGGGTGGAGCAGACGGGGACGGTGGTGGCGCACGAGCGGGCGCTGTTGTTTGGCATGGAGATCTACGCGAAGCGGCGTGTGCACTACGGGCCGATCAATCCGGCGGAGTCGCGGCAGTTGTTCATTCATCACGCGCTGGTCGAGGGGGAGATCGATACCTCGGGGCGGTTCCTGCGGCACAACATGGAGCTGCGCGAGCAGATCCGGGAGCTCGAGCAGAAGGCGCGGCGGCTGGATCTGCTGGCGGATCACCAGACGCAGTACGAGTTCTATTCGCAGCGGATTCCGCAGGACGTGTACACGACGGCGAGCTTTGAGCGGTGGCGGGCGCAGGCGGAGAAGGAGGACGCGGAGATTCTGTTCATGCGGCGGGAGGATCTTCTCGCGGCGAGCGATGAGCCGCTGCGGGATGAGCAGTTCCCGGACACGCTGAACATTGGCGGGGCGAAGTTGCCGCTGCGGTACAAGCTGGAACCGGCGGCGGCGGATGATGGGGTGACGATCCGGTTGCCGCTGGAGGCGGTGTCGAACCTGGACGAGCGGTTGTTCGAGTGGCTTGTGCCGGGGATGCTCGAGGAGAAGGTGGGGAACATCGTGAAGGCGCTGCCGAAGCATCTTCGGCGGGCGTTGCCGCACCCGTCGGCGTTTTTGCCGGAGTGTGTGTCGCAGCTTGGGCGGCCGGAGGGGAGCTTGTACGATCGTTTGGCGACGATTATCCGGTTGAAGGTGGGCGTGGAGGTGAGTCCGGATGAGATGCGGGTGATCGAGTTGCCGGCGCACTCGATGATGAACTTCGAGGTGGTGGACGGGAGCGGGCAGATATTGGCGCAGGGGCGGAGTCTTGGGGCGATCCGGGTGAAGCTGGCGCCGCAGATCCGCGACGGGTTTGCGCGGTTGCAGGCGGATCGCGTGACGCGCGACGGGATCAAGAAGTGGGACTTTGGCGATCTGCCCGAACGCGTGCAGATCCGGCGGTTCGGGATGACGGTCGATGCGTTCCCGGGATTGGTGGATCGCGCGACGTCGGTGTCGATCCGGTTGTTTGAGACGAAGGAATCGGCGGAGGAGGCGACGCGGTTTGGGCTCAGGCGGTTGTGCATGCTTGCCGCGGCGGAGGACTTCAATCGGTACACGCAGTTTCTTCCGGCGGCGGATCGGCTGGCGTTTCAGTATTCGGCGATGGGAAAGGCGTCGGAGTTCAAGCCGGTGCTGCGGGAGTTGATCGCGGATCGCGCGTTCCTCGCGGACCAGGCGGGGTCGATTACGCCCGAGCGGTATCCGCGCGACGACGAGGCGTTCGAGAAGCTGATCGCGGCGGGGTTGTCGCGGCTCGGGCGGGCGATGGACGAGGTCGTGGAGTTGGTGAGCGCGATCTTCGCGGGGATGTACGCGGTGCGGGCGTCGGTGGGGGAGCGGCCGCCGGCGGCGTGGGGGCCGGTGCTCAACGATCTGAAGGAGCAGCTCGATCACCTCGCGCCGCCGGGGTTTCTGGGCGCGGTGCCGTACGAGTGGCTGAGGCATTACCCGCGGTACCTCGCGGCGATTCAGCGGCGGGTGGGGAAGCTGGTGGGGGATGGGTTGACGAAGGACCTGCGGAAGATCGCGGAGTTCCAGGCGTATTGGCGCGGGTATGTCGAGCTGTCGCAGAAGAGCGAGGAGGGGCGGCGGTTTGATGCCGCGCTGCACCAGTATCGGTGGATGCTCGAGGAGTATCGGGTGTCGCTGTTTGCGCAGGAGCTCAGGACGTCGATCACGGTGTCGCCGAAGCGGCTGGAGGAGCAGTGGGCGTTGTTGTCGCCGAAGGCGCCGTCAGCGTGAGAGCAGGGAGCCGGACTGGGCGACGAAGCTGTCGCCGTGCCAGTCGGTGTCGGCCTTGACGGCGCGGGGGACGGAGGCGATTTCGGCGCGGCGTGCGTCGGTCTGGCGGTTGACGAGGTCGGCGTGGGTCGTGAAGTAGGCGAGGGACCTGGCGCGGAACTGGTCGATCGACACGAAGCCGTGGCGGAACATGAAGGCTTCGAGCTGGGCCTTGAGATCGCGGATGAGTCGGTACCCGTGGATCATGACGCCGGTGCAGATCTGGGTGGTGTTCGCGCCGCAGAGGATGAACTGTGCCGCGTCGTCGCCGGATTCGATGCCCCCGAGCGACGAGAGCGAGCGGTCGGGGAACTCGGTGGCGATCATTTTGCCGAGTTCCATGTTCATGCGGAGCGAGATCGGGCGGACCGCGCGGCCGGAGTAGCCGCCGGGGGTGGAGTAGCCCTCGACGGCGGGTTCTGGGCGGAGGGTTGCGAGGTTGATGCCCATCACGCTCAGGATGGTGTTGATCGAGGAGAGCCCGGAGCATCCGGCGCGGAGCGCGGCGCGGCCGGCGGCGCAGATGTCGGTGACGTTCGGCGTGAGCTTGGCCCACACGGGGACGCGGGCGTCTTTCATCACCCAGCCGCAGACTTCTTCGAGGAGCTGAGGGTTCTGGCCCATTGCGCTGCCCATGTTCTGTTCGGGGAGACCGTGGGGGCAGGAGAAGTTGAGTTCGAGGGCGTCGACGCCGGTTTCCTGCGTGCGGCCGACGATCTCCGCCCAGGCGTCGCGCGAGTATTCCTCCATGATGGAGGCGATCAGCACGCGGTCGGGGTAGCGGTCCTTGATGCGGCGGAAGTCGTCGATCCACGCGGCGAAGGGGCGGTCGGAGATGAGCTCGATGTTTTCCCAGCCGAATATCTCGCCCGTTGAGGCCGCACGCATGCGGGCGTACCTGGGCGACACGTTGCGGATGCGGGCGTGGTCGAGGCAGGCGGTTTTGGAGACGACAGCGCCCCAGCCTTCGTCGAAGGCGCGGGCGATGACATTCGCGTTGGTGCTGGGCGGCCCCGAGCCGATGATAAACGGGTTCGGCAGCTTCAGGCCGTCGACGGTGATCGAAAGGTCGGTCCCGGGAAGATGGGAAAGCGGCGTGCCCGTGGTCATAGGGGCGTTAGGATAGGTCTCCGCCCGGCGTCGGGCGTTTCACGATGGTTCCAGCACTGCTCATCTTCTCGTTCCTGCTCGTTCACCTCCACGATGAGGTCGGACGCGGCGACGAGGCGGTGAGTTATCTACCGGACAAGGTCATCCTCGGGACCCTGGCGGCGGTCGCGGTGGTCTGGGCGGTGACCCATGCCGCGGTGATTGTGGCGGGGCGGCTGGTGGACCGGGGGCGGGTTCAGTGGGCCCGGCGGTGCGACACGATGATCGGGGCGTCGCGGCTGCTGGTGGCGGGGCTTGTTGCGGTGTCGATCTTCGGATTCGGGTATCTGGATGCGGTGCGGGTGTACGTGGGCGAGGGGGTGTTGCTCGACCGGTTGCTGGGCGTGCTGCCGTTGTGGGGGTTTATCGCCGCGGGGTGGGTGACGCAGTACGAGATCGACCGGCGGATCCGCGAGGCGATGTTCTACCGATCGATCCAGTCGGGGCGACCGATCGAGCCGATCGAGACGCGTGCGAAGCATGTGTGGCTGCAGATCCGGCATCAACTCCTGATGTGGGTGTTGCCGCTGTGCATGATCTCGTCGGTGGGGCAGTTCGTGCAGAACTTCGTGGACGCGAGGCCTGGGGTGGCGGCGATGCTGGGGCCGGTGGGGCTGAATCTGCTGCAACTGGGCGCATCGCTGGCGATGTTCGTCTTTACGCCGGTGGTCGTGCGGCGGGTGTGGCGGACGACGGAGCTTGGGGAGGGCGAGCTGCGCGAGCGGATTGTCTCGATCTGTCGGACGCACGGCGTGCGCGTGCGTGGGCCGTACGTCTGGCGCACGGGCTCCAGCGTGCTGAATGCCGCGGTGCTGGGGCTGTTGTTCCCGGCGCGGTACCTGGTGTACACGGACGCCTTGCTCGAGACGCTGACACCCCGGCAACTGGAGGCGGTCACGGCGCACGAGGTGGCGCACCTGCGGCTGTGGCACATGCTGTGGCTGGGCGTGACGGCGTTCGCGGCGATCTGGGTGGCCTCGGCGGCGGTGGCGCTGGGTTTCACGTTCGGCATCGCGGCGGTGGAGCGGCTGGTGTACGTGGATATCAACTCGGTGGCCGTGCAGGGGGCGATGGCGCTGCTCGTGTTCGGCGGCGCGGCGGGGTACTTCTGCTACGCGAGCCGGCGGTTTGAGTGGCAGGCGGACGCGTTCGCGGCCAAGCATCTGAGCATGCACCGCGCGGATGGCCGGGCTTCGGAGGTTGTGACGCCGGACGCCGCGGCGGCGGTTGCGGATGCGCTGATCGCGGTGGCGTATTACAACGGGATCCCGGAAGAGAAGTTCCAGTGGAGGCACGGGTCAATCGGCGAGCGTCGGCGGCGTGTGCTCGCGCTCGTGGGGCGGCCGGTGAACCGGTTGCCGATCGATCGCGCGTCGGCGGTCATCCGCTGGACGAGCCTGGCGGCGCTCGTGGGTGTTGGCGTGTTGTCGGCGTATGTGGGGTAATCAGCGATGGCACTGACGGCGAACGAATCGCGGCTGGCTGGAGCGGCGGGAAAGCGTGGCGCGGCGATGCTCGCGGAGCTCGAGCATCTCGTAAACATCCCAACCGGGCCGGGGGGCGGCGGGTTGGACGAGACGCGGGGCTGGTTGTGCGATCGGCTCGCGAAACTCGGCGCGAGCGTGCGGTTGGAGCCCGGGGACCCGACGCCGGAGTGGCTCGGCGGTGGGGGAAAGGCGGCTCCGCCCACGGCGATTTGCGAGCGGCGGATCGCGGGTGTCGGGCCGCACTTCATGCTGTGCGGGCACATCGATACGGTGCACGATGTGGGCAGTCCATTCCGTGCGCTCTCGATCGCGACAGACGGGAAGACGTGCACGGGGCCGGGCGCTGTGGACATGAAGGGCGGCCTGCTGGTCGCGCTGCACGCGCTCGAGACGCTCGAGGAATGCGGCGTGCGCGTGTCGTTTACGTTCGCGATCAACAGCGACGAGGAGACCAGTTCTTTCGCCTCCGAGCGTGCGCTGCGGGCGTGCGCGAGGGCGGCGGACATCGGGCTGGTCTTCGAGCCCGCGATGGCCAACGGCGGGCTTGTGGTCGAGCGGACGGGAAGCGGCCAGTTCATGCTGGAGGCACGCGGGCGGTCGGCGCACGTCGGGAGGGATTTCACGAGCGGCGCGAGCGCGGTGAACGCGCTGGCGCGTGCGATCCTCGACGTTGCCGCGATGGCCGACCCGGCGCGGGGTTTGATCACGAACATCGGTCCGGTCAAGGCGGACCAGCCTTCGAACGTGGTCAGCGATCTCGCGTGCGCGTGGGGGAATGCGAGATTCTTGGACGCCGCGCTGGCCGAGGAGTTGGGCCGGCGGATGGATGCGCTCGGCACGCCTCCGGGGGCTGTGCCCGCGATCATCGTTCGCCGTGCGTTCAACCGGCCGAGCAAGCCCGCGACGCCGGCCGTCATGCGGTTGGCGGAGGCGGCGCGTGCCGCGGCGGAGGACCTGGGGCAGGCGTTGCCCTTCGGGAAAACCGGCGGGGTGTGCGACGGCAACACGATGCAGGCCGAAGGGCTCGCGACGATCGACACGCTCGGCGTGCGCGGGGGTGGGCTGCACACGCCCGACGAGTGGGTGGAGGTGGCGAGCCTTGCGGAGCGTGCGGCGCTCGCGTCGGTGCTGATCTCCCGGCTCGCGGGCGGTGCATAATCATTCACTGGACCATGATTTTATCGAGCGGGCATTCCGGCGGGGCCGATGTCCGCTACAGTTCGGCGGAGACACACAGATGACACAGGCAGCCACGAACGTGAACAGCACAGCGAACGCACAGCCCTCGAGCACCGTCGGGAGCCGGTTGCGATCGAGCCCGGCCCTGAAGGCCGCGGTCGATGCGATCCTCCGCGAGACGGCCTCGGCTTCGGCGCAGATCACCGACACCCGGCCTTCGAATCCTGGGCTCAAGGAGTCGTACGACTCGATGCTGAAGCGGTGCGCGGATGTGCGCGGCCGCGGTCTGCTCTACCCCTACATCGGGAGTGGGGCTGGCAACGGCGCCCTCGTGGAGCTTGCCGACGGCAGCGTGAAGTGGGACATGATCTGTGGGATCGGGGTGCACTTCTTCGGGCATTCGCACCCGGCTCTGATCGAGGCCGCAGCGGTGTCGGCTGTCGACGACGTGATCAAGCATGGCAACCTGCTGAGCAACATGGAGGCGTACGAGTTCGGCGAGGTGCTCCTCGCGGAAGCCAAGAAGCACAGCCGGCTGAAGCACGTGTACGTCGCGACGAGCGGCGCGATGGCGAACGAGAACGCGCTCAAGGTGTGCTACCAGAAGCACGCGCCGGCGAGCCGCGTGCTCTGCTTCCAGGACTGCTTCATGGGCCGCAGCATCACCATGTGCCAGATCGGCGACGGACCGGACTACCGGCAGGGGATCCCCCTCTCGACGCTGGTGGACTACATGCCGTTCTGGGAGCCCGCGATGG
>JBIKMF010000203.1:0-7347 GCA_044359425.1 Phycisphaerales bacterium | reverse complement strand
CGACATCGCCAGCTACAATGAACTGACCTGGGACGAACTCAAGGAACGCCTCGGCGCCAAGACGCCCGAGGAAGAGGCCCGGATCCCCCGCAAGCTCCCCTATATGGTCTTCATCATCGACGAGCTCGCGGACCTCATGATGACCGCGAAGGAAGTCGAGAGCCACATCATCCGCATCGCCCAGAAGGCCCGCGCCGTCGGCATGCACCTCATCCTCGCCACCCAGCGCCCCCAGGCCAACGTTGTCACCGGCCTCATCAAGAGCAACATGCCCTGCCGCGTCGCCTTCCGCGTCGCCAGCGGCATGGACAGCCGCATCGTGCTCGACAGCAAGGGCGCCGAACTCCTCCTGGGCTACGGCGACATGCTCTTCCTCAACCCCCGCACCAACAAGCTCAGCCGCTCGCAGGGCACGCTGGTGGACGACCGCGAGATCCGACGCGTCGTGAAGTTCATGAAGGAAGTCGCCAGCCCCTCCTTCGAACGCTCCCTCATCCAGCTCCGCTCCGGCAGCGCCGAGGAGAAGAGCGACGAGGACCGCATCCTCCAGAGCCAGAACAACTCCTCCGCGTCCCTCAAGGCCGCGCAGGAAGACCCCATGTTCAACCGCGCGGTCGAGATCGTCCTCGAGACCCGTCGCGGCAGCGTGTCGCTCCTCCAGCGCCGGCTCGCGATCGGGTACACCCGCTCGTCGCGCCTCGTCGACCTCATGGGCATCGCCGGGATCATCTCCGACCACAAGGGCTCGGTCGCACGCGACGTCCTCATCACCCCCGAAGAGTGGGCGATGATGAAGCAGCTCGCCGCCGAAGAAGCCAAGGCCAAGGGCATCGTCCTGCCGACCGAGGACTCGCTCACGCAGACGCAGCAGAACGCCCTCTTCGATGAGGAAGAGGCCAAGGCACAGGAACAGGCCCCCTTCGACATCGACCCGGACAATCTGGACGGGGACGAAGATGAAGTGAATAAGTAGCCGCCGGGTCCTTTCGATGGAACCCGGCTGGATCGAGCGCGGATGGCGGCACGGGATGCGCCCGCCGTAAGCCCCACCGGGTGCTGAGCGCGACGAAAAGCTATGAAAGGCCGCCCCTCTCAGGGCGGCCTTTGCACTTTGCGGCGTTACTGATCTCTCGAGTCCAGGTCCGGACTAGTTCCTACGGATGATCCGGTTGTTGATGACGTTCGGGTAGAAGCTCCCCGAGACCTGGTTGCCGAGGCCCTCGGTCAGGAAGTTGAAGAACGCACGCTGGTAGGTCACGCCCAGTCGAAGGAATGGGGCGTTGTTGAACGGGTACTGGTCACCGCCCTGCACCGCGAGGAAGTCGATCGTCGCGATGTTCACCGGCGCGGCAAAGGGCAGCACAACGCCGTTGGCCACAAGGACGCGACCGTCATCAAGCACCACGTCGCGGACGCGGTTGCCCGGCTGGCTCACCGTGTAGGGCGGTGCGGTGCCGGCGAGAATCTGCGGCGTCTGGCTGGCGTCCCACACGATCCGCATCCCGGCGATCTGCGGGAAGCGCCCGTCGGCCAACTCCACCCGGCTCACCGCGTTCTCCAGGATGATCTTCAAATGGGAGGGAGTAACGCCGGGAACCAGCGTCAGAAAGTTCGCGAAGGGCAGCTGGTCGTAGGTGTACAACTCGCTGATCGGGCCAGCCGCACGTGACGAGTTGAGACGGATGCCGCCGCCGTTCTGGATGCCGATGTCGGCCATGGGCACCAGCGGGTTGCTCATGGCGATGCGCTGGGCCTCCCATAGAAGTGAGTCGGCCGCGAGGTTGCCCACATTGGTCTCGCTTACCCGCACGCCGATGTTGTTCGGAGCGGCGCCAACGTTTCGCCGGCTCTCGAGAGCCACGTTGCTAAAGGCGATGATGTTGGTGGCGAGCGCGTCGTTGGCCGCCTGGACTGGAGCCACGATCGAAGCTTGAACGCCCGCGTCGGGGGTCACCGCGTCCGGCGCTACGCCGCTCACCCGCTTGATGCCGCTGGACGACGCGTCGGTGGTCTGGAGGTTGCCGGCGGCATCAAAGCCAAGGACAAGCCGGCCGACGTACTTGTAGTCGCCCACGGTCGTGACGACCGGAACGTTATTGCCCATCAGGTCGTTGGCCACCACCGGGTAGGGAAAGCCCGCGATGTCACCGGGCACCAAAAGGTCCCCCGCGTTCGCCAGAATCTCGCTGCCGCCGCCCGCGATGACCGCGTCGACGCCCGTGAGCTGCGGCACAAGTGCCAACTCGCTCGGGAGTCCCTGGAGGTGCGTGCTGAGGATGATGATGTTCACGCCAAGCCCGGTCAGGGTGTTAATCTCGGCCTGCACCGCCGCGGCCACCGGGCCCACGATCGTGTTTCGGGGGCTGGAGATCAGCGGAAGATCCTGGGTCGTGGCGCCCACGATGCCGACCTGCCGGCCCTGTACGGTTACCACCGTGCTCCGGGCGAGTTTCCCCGCCATCACCTGTGCTTGGAGGCCAGGCTCGTTCACAAAGCTGAGGTTGGCGGAGACAAAGGTCGTGCTGTTCGTGCCCGCGATGAGATCACGCAGCACATCGGGCCCGCTGTCGAAATCGTGATTGCCCAGCGTCACGGCGCTGTAGCCGATGCGATCAAAGAGAATCGAGTCGTAGTAGGGCACGCCGTTATTGATCGATGCGTTCAGGTTCACGCCGGGAAGGATGTTGTCCCCCGAGGAGATCATCACCGCTCCCTGCGCAACGCCGTCAAACCGGGGCAGATTGGCCTCGGCCTTGAGTCGATCAACGAGCGTCACGAACCTCGCCGCGCCCCCGAACCCGGTCTGCGGGCCCGTCAGCGGGAGTACGCGGCTTTCGCCGTCGTTGTTGTGAAGCACGTGGAGCCAGAGGTCGACCGGGGCGCCCAGGCTCTCGGGCATCGGCTTCGCTACGGTCGTCTTGAGCGATCCCGGAACGACCTTCGCGCCGGGCAGAGTGCGCTGAGCGAGCGCGGTGTGTGCACCCGCGCCGACCGCGAGACACGCGGCGGCGGTGCGCAGAACGAGAACGGACTTGGAGTTCATGACAGGTCCTTTGCTGGTGTGATGGTCAGTATCAGTGACGAATCGGATCAGACGCGACGGCGGCGGCCACCGATGCCGATGGCGGCGGCAAGAATCAGCGCCGATCCCGGCGTGGGAACAATGGCCAGACCGGAGAACCCGGCGACGCCGTGCGCGCCGATCAGCGTCGCCCCGCCCGTGAGCGTGTCGATCGCGTACAGCGAGCCGCCGTCGGTCATGTACCCGCGCGAGCCCAGCGTCGCAAGGCCCGCGACCGTCGAAGCGTTCGTGCCCGTCAGCCCGATGATCGAGGCGGCGCCGGTCGCCGAGTCGAAGGCAACCAGTTGGTCGGGCCCCGTGCCGTTCAACGCGAGGCCCAAGAGGCGGCCGTTCGCGACGTCGAGCCCCGAGATATCGCTCCCCGCCGCGAGTCCAGACGCGCCGCGCGACTGCCAGGCCGAACCGTTCCATGCGTTCAGCTCGTCAAAGATCGTCGTGAACGCCGTGCCTTCGACCATCGCGAGCGAGCCCTCGGGTACTCCGAACCCGCCCTCGGCGAGCATGCTCGACGCACCAGTGGACGTGCTCAGGGAATACCGATCGCCGCCGACCGTGAGCGCAACGAGGCGGTTGTTCACCTCGTCCCAATCCAGCCCCGCGATCTGCCGCAGGCCGGTCGAGCCCACGAGCGTTGCCGCGCCGCTGCCCGCATCAATCGAGTACAAAGACTGGACGCCGAAGTTCGAGTAGGTCGCTACCCCGAACAGCGAAACCTGCGCAACCGCCGGGGCGGAAGCCGCAACGGCCGCAAACAAACAAACGATGGTTCGCACGCGCTCTCTCCTTAATAAATGGGCAACGACCCGGTTCGCCGGTCGTTGAGGTCGTCGGAAGATAATCCCCCGGCCTCGCAAAAGGATTGGGTCAGCGTGCAGACCGTGCTAAGGAAACAGCAATTTGAACGCGCTAGCCGCGCCATCGCCCGTTGGGTCTGTGCGTGGCACCCCGGCACGGGGGTCAAACCGCATGCACCCGCTCCCGGGGCGACGCTTTCGCCACTGCCCCCCCGCTCAGCACCCCGCGTCCCACCGCGCGAAGAACTCGATCACGTCGTCCCCGTCAACCCCACCGTCGCCGTTGAAGTCGCCCAGCGACTGGCCCGCGTCCCACGCCGCGAAGAATGTGATCACGTCGTCCCCATCGACCCCACCGTCGGCGTTGATGTCCGCTGCGCACGGATTCTCGATCGCCGTCACCTCGACGTTGTCGATCGCCCACCACCAGTTGTTCCGCGCGTCCAGCATCCAGAACGTCAGCCGCACGCCCGAAGCGCCCGCCGGGTTCGCGAGCGTCAGCTCCACCCGCTCGTTGGTCGCGTCCGGCTTGAACGTCGGACCCGCGAACGAGTCCCACTGCATCACCGTGACCGGCGCGCCCCCGTCGTAGCTCGCCGTGATCCGCGCCCGCTGCAGGGCCTCGGGGCGCCAGCTCGAATCAAACGCCAGCCGCAGAGAGTTCGGCAGGTACCCCGCCAGCGAGATCTCCGGCATCAGCATCGCCGCGTTGTAGGCCCCGATCGCTTCCGGGTTGCCCCGGTCGTCCCACTCGTCCGGGTCCGCCACCGCGATCGTGCCCACACCCCGCGTGAACTGCGAACGGTTCTGGTCCCCTGCCGCCTGCACCCACCACGCCCGATTCGTGCACGCCCACCCCTCCCACTCGGTCACGCCTTCCGCCGGATTCCCCACGCCAGGCACGCCCGAGTCATCCACCGACCACCCGGTCGGCATCGAGTTCGACCACACGTTCGTCCCCGCGAGCGTTTCGTCCACGTTCGGCCCCAGCGGCACCGATTCGAAGTCCTCCACCAGCAGCGTCCGCCGCCCGTCATCAGGGTCCGCGACGACGAACAGGTTGTCCAGTGCCCACCACCAGTTGTTCCCCGCGTCCGTAAGCCCGAAGCTCAGCGTCACCGTCGACGCGCCCTCCGGGTTGCTCAGCGGCACCGTGATCGTCTCGTTCGTCGCGTCCGTCTTGAAGTTCGCGTCGCCCGCGATGCTCGTCCACCGCAGCACCTCCACCGGCGTGCCCCCGTCAAACGAAGCGAAAATCGTCGCCGTCTGCGTTACCTCCGGCCGCCAGCTCGAATCCACCACGATCCGCGCCGTCCTCGGCGCCGCCCCCGCGAGCGAGATCGCCGGCGTCGTCAGAAACGTGTTGTACGTCCCGGGATCGCGAGGGGCATCGTCCCACTCATCCGGGTCCGCAACCGCCACCGTCCCCGTTCCCAGCGTGAACTGCGTGCGCAGCTGATCACCCGCCGTCTGCGCCCACCACGATCGCGACGCAAACCCCCACCCGCGCCACTCCGTCACGCCACCCGCCGGCACGCCACTGCGATCAACGCTCCACCCCGCCGGCGGTGTGGCCGACCACACGTTCGCGCCCGCGAGCCCCTCGTTCACGTTCGGCCCCAGCGCGATCGACTCGAAGTCCTCCGCGAAAAGCAACTCCACCGGCGGGCACGGGCTCGGAGAGCAACTCGTCAGGTCCCCCTGGTATGTCCCGCGCTGCGCGATGCACTCGCTCTCCCGCAGCGTCGTGCAGAACCCCGACGTCAGGCAGCACGCCCCCGTGATCGCCGCGCCCGTCGTGAACGACCCCTCGTTCGACCAGTCGCTCCACGCCAGCCCGCTGTCTCGGTACCGAACGCGCCAGTAGTACGTCGTCCCCGGCGCAAGCTCAGCCACCACCGTCCTGCTCACGTCCGGGTCCGTCACCGTGTTCACGCTCGCGTACCCCGTCGCCGCGCTGTTCGCGCCCGGCGGCGCGTACCAGTTCTCGAACCGAGTCCACTTGTCCACCACCGGCGCGCCGTACGAACCCGACACCGTCGTCACCTGAAACTGACTCTCCACGTGCGTGTTCCCGTCCGCATCGCTGAACGCGCCCGCCTGCAGCACCACGTCGTCCGCCGGAACCCCCGCACCCGTCGGCGAAACCGTCGCTGGCGTCGCCGGCCTGTTGCTGTACCGCCGAACCGTGATGTCGTCCATCACCTCGTTGTTCCGCGCCACAAAATCGTTCCCGCGGCTGATCCGCCGCAGCCTGAACTTCGGATTCGCGCCCGCCTCAACCTCCATCAGCACAAAGCCCCAATCAACGAACGACCGCCCAAACTCCTCGTAATCCCGCGGCGGCACCAGACCCCAATAGTCCAGATCCCCCTCCCCGCTCGCCACGTTCACCCACAGGTGGTTGTGATCCCTGCTCTGCCCACGCGAGTACGCGTGCGTGTGGCCGAAGAAGTGAATCGACGGCTTCCCCGTCGACGTGCTGAACGCCTCCAGCTTCCTCACGATCTGCCCGCTGTAATCAAGCTCCCCCGGCGTCCACATCTCGCTCTTGTGCGGATGATGCATCTGCGCGAAAACAAAGTCGATGTTCCCCCGCGTCGCGGCGTCCGCCAGCACCCCGTCCAACCAATCCAACTGCGCCTGAATCCGGTACCCATCGTTCGAGTCCAGCCCGATGATCCGTACGTTGCTGTAATCCTTGTACCACCAGTGCTCCAGGTACCCCGCCGTCCCGTTCGCCGGCAGCTTGAAGTACCGGAAGAACCAGGGCGAGTCCTCCTCGTGGTTCCCGGGCACCGGATACGGCGGCACGTGCCGGATCAGGTTCTGCTCCTCGTCAAACCACTGCGTCTTCCACTGCTCGTACACCGACCCGTTCGACACCAAGTCCCCCGGTTCGATCGAGAACGCCAGGTGGTCGCTCAACTCCGCCCCGAAGTTCTGCGTCACGAACCCGATCACGCCCTGGTTGATCACCTCCGTGTGCTTGTTCGAGATCGAACCACCCTGCGTATCCGAGTACGCCACGAATCGGAACGATGCCTCCGAGTTCGGAACGGGCGGCGTCCGAAACCGATACGTCGCGCTGACCGTCGTCCCCGTCCGCACCCTGTAGTAGTACGGCGTGTTCGGCGACAACCCCACCAGCCGCGCATTGTGAATCGCCGCCGTCCCCTGGCTCGCTTCGGACGTTCCCGTCACGCTGCTCCCCAGCGCGGCAGTCAGGCCAAACTCCACCTGCGGCGTCCCACCCTCCGTCGTCTCCCACACCACCCACACGCTGTTCGGCTCCGCGTCCTGAAGAAACGGACCAACCCGAATCTCGTTCACCGCGAAGGTCGGAGCACAGGCCACAACACCCGCGATCGTGGCGAGCATGCGTGAGGAAAGCATCGGAATCTCCATCATGGTGCGAGCGTTTCGTACGAACCACAACTATCTCCGAGCCTCGCCCCCCTGTCAGCCCCC
>JBIKMF010000202.1:0-7352 GCA_044359425.1 Phycisphaerales bacterium | reverse complement strand
CTCAGGCTCGGTGTCACACGCGTCGATGCCGCGCTGCGCCGAACAACGTGGCCCCGCGCCTCGTTCCCGTGGCAGACGTCACCCGCTCGCGCAGCGATCAACACGCTCTCGTGGGACCGCACCGAGCGCTGATCACATCCGCGTTCCGCACTCGGGGCACACCGGTTCCCTGAGCCCCCGGAGTTCGTACCCGCACGTCCCGCACCGTGTGATCCCATCCGCCGCCCCGCAGCGCCGCCGGCGTGCGACCGCGTCGCGGACCAGGTACACCGCCATCGCCGCGCCAGCAGCCGCCAACGGAGCAGGGGCCCAACCCGCCTGCCTCCACACGAAGTTCCAGAACCTCGTCGCGCCGTCATCGCCGACGAAGGGCCCCTCTCGGCCAACGAACACCGGGCCCGACGCGAAGTACTGAACATTCGACACCCCGGTCGCCACGTCGAACACCAGTCGCTGACACCGCCACTGCTGCCGCTCCCCGATCGCATACACGACCGCGAACACCGGTAGCATCGGCACCAGAAGTCGGAGCACGCCACGCATCACAGCGGCTCCTTGCACGCCGGACACTGCGCCGATGCCAGCTTCTCCAGTACCGCCCCGCACCGGCCACACCTCGTCCGCCGACTCCCCCGCGTGAGCGCCCGATGCACTCCGATCGCCGCGAGAAGCGAGGGTGAGAACGCCAGAGTGCCGGTGGCACCGATCGCGACCACGTGCGCCCACTCCGGATTCCGCTGGTAGTTGTGCCCGAGGATCTGCCCGCCCAGCGCGCCCCCGGGCGTCATGATCCCCACGCGCTCAAAGAGCTTGTACGCCTCGCGCCGACCGTACAGCCCCGCCCAGTAGCATGGGTACGCGAGAGCGACCATCACCCCTAGCGACACCGCAATAGCGAGCACGTTCCGCACTCGCCGACTGTACCGAGTTCCCCCGCGGCCGCCCGGCTCCTTATCATCCCGCGTGAACGAACCCACGACCACCGTCAACGCAGGCGCCCGCCCGAGCTGGGACGAGTACTTCCTCGCCATCGCCGAGCAGGTCAGCCGCCGCTCCCCCGACCCCAACACCAAGCACGGCTGCGTGCTCGTCGACACCAGCAAACGCATCGTGAGCACCGGCTACAACGGCCCCGTCTCCGGCCTCCCTCACGAGCTCGTCCCAACCCAGCGCCCCGACAAGTACGACTGGTACGTTCACGCCGAGGACAACGCCGTCGCGTTCGCACGCTGCGATCTTCGCGGCACAACCGCCTACGTCACCGGCACCCCCTGCGCCGCCTGCTTCCGCAGACTGCTCCAGGTCGGCGTCCGCCGCATCGTCCACGGCGACCGCTCCTCCGCCTGCCTCAACGAACGCGAAATCGCCGCCTGCCACGCCATGGCCGACACACTCGGCGTCATATGGGAAGAACTCACCCCCACCGGGTTGCGCCGGGTGACCAAGGCCTGAGACCCGGTTCTTCACCTGAGACCCGCGTTCGGTTCTCGAAAGTCATGCAAACTCCGCGGGGAAGGGCTTGCGGTGCCACACCGATCGTGGGAGACTCTGGCTACACCCCGAGGAGCTCCCCATGGCCATTCGCACGCGGTCGGTTTCGTTCGCCCTCGCACTCGCTCTGGCCAGTGGGCTCGCCATCGCTCAGAGTGACCACCCTGATGCGGACGTTGAAGTACAGACCAGCACCCGCCCGGCCACGGAACTCGTCCTCGGCAGCCGCGCCAGCGGCGGCTACGGCGATCGAGACCCCGAGTGCACGGGGAGCCTGTGGATTCCCGGTGTCGTGCCCGAAGGCGACGGTCCCGCCGGCGCGACCTTCAGCGCCGACGGTTCGCTCATCATCGTCGCCCATCGTGAATCGCGCAACCTGATCGTGTGGAACGCCGCGACCCGCGCGTTCGTCCGCGCGATCCCGGTCACGGGCTCGCCCCAGAGCGTCGCCGTGAACGCCTCCGGGATCGCGGTTACCGCCAACGTGATGGAAGACACCGCCTCGATCATCGACATCGCGACCGGTGCGGAACTCGCCGTCATCCCCGTCGGCCGTGTTCCCGGCGTCGTGCAGATCACAGCCGACGGCCAAACCGCTGTCGTCGGCAACACCACCTCCAGCGATTTCTCGATCATTGACATCGCCTCCGCGACCGAACTGCGTCGAATCGCCGGCGGTAACTTCGCCGCGACGACGAGCGTCAACCCCGAGTCAGGCTCGTTCTCGCTGTACTACTCCTTCTTCACGCTGAACGGCCGCACCATCGTCCACCCCCGCCGATTCCAGAGCAACGTCGCGATCATCGACATCGACTCCGGAAACGTCGTCAGTGTTCCTACCGCGGCAGGCCCCTCTCACGCCGCGGTCTACGCCGGTGGTACCCGCGCGTACGTCGCGCACTGGCTGAGCACCCGCACCATCTCCGATATCGACCTCGCCACCGGAACCGTCGTCCGGACCTTCACCACATCGGTGGACCTCGGCGGGCCACTGGCGACCAACCCCTCCGGCACCAAGCTCGCTGTCGCGATCCAGAACGCCGCGTTCGTGCTCGACACCACCACCGCTACCGCCGGGCCCACCCTCGCGACCGCCAGCATCAACGAGATGTACACGACCGCCGACGGCGCCCACGCATTTTGTGTTGGGTTCAATGGCTCCCTCGTCTCGTTGAACTCCGGCACGCTCCTCGGCAACACCAATCTCGCGGTCAGCGCGTCCTTCGGTTGCGTCTCACCCGTCAGTGCTCGCGGGGCTGGGTTCTCCAACGTCTTCGGCGAAGACATGGTGGTTTCCAACCTCAATCCCGCGGCACCATCCCGCGAGGCATTCATCCTCTCCGGCCCCCTCGCCGAATCCGACCGCTGCCGCAGCGGCGCAATCAGCCCCGATGGGTCCCGCGCACTCGGCGTCGGCATCTTCTCCGATTCCGCCTCGTTGTTCGACGCCTCCGGCACGCTCCTGCAGACCTTCACCACCGGCCAACGCCCGTCGGAGGCGCAGTTCACACCCGACGGCACCAAGGCGGTCGTCTGCAGCCTCGACGACAACTGGGCAACCATCATCAACCTCGCGAGCAACACCGCGACCAACGTCACGATCTCGCGACGAGCCTCAAACGTCGAGATGTCCCCCGACTCCCGCTACGCGTACATCTCCGTGCTCGCCGATGGCGACGGACTCTGGCGAATCGATCTTCAGACCAACACCGTTGCAGGTCCCAAGCTCCTCACCGCCGACATGGGCTCGGTCGGGTACGCCTACCAGCAGAACTCGCAGATCGCCCTGAGCCACGACGGCTCCCGAATCGCGGTTTGCGGCGGCTTCGGTACCCCCGCGATCACCCTCGTCGACGCTGTGAACTGGACCGTCCTCGCGACCATCCCCGTCGGCACCGGCAACCAGCCGACCTGCGTCTCCTGGAGCCCCGACGACTCGCGGTTCTACGTCTCCTACCGCGACTCGGACCAGATCGCCGAGTTCTCAAACGCGGGCGCCGCCTCGGCCCTGCTCCGCACTATCCCCGTTGGCGACCAGCCTTTCCTGAGCGCCGTCGGCGACAACGGTCAGACCCTCTGGCTCATCAACTACAGCAGCCGCAACCTCGCGCGCGTAAACCTCGCGACCGGAGCGATGACCGTCGTGGATACCTACACCGACACACCCACCGGTCTCATACTGCGTGACTCCATCGGTCGCGTCATGGTCGCGCACGGCAACTCCTCCGTCACCGTCGGTGGCGCAATCGGCGTCCGCTTCGATCAGAACGGTGAAGTCGACACCTACGACACGACGACCAGCGCTCCCGTCGACACCGTCGACCTCCACGCCGCCCCGTCTTGGCTCGTTGCCTCGACAGACGGCTCCTTCCGCGCCGCCATGTGCCCCGGTGCCGACGGCCTCGTGGCCATCGACTGCCCACTGGGCTGCCCCTCCGATATCAATGGCGACGGTGGCGTCGACGGCGACGACGTCATCGCCTTCTTCGCCCTCTGGGATGTCAGCGATCTCCAGGTCGACATGAACGGCGACGGCGGTGTCGACGGCGACGATGTCATCACCTTCTTCGGGTTCTGGGACTCGGGCTGCTGATCAATCTTCAGCCGAATCCCCCGGCGATCCGCTCACCATCTTGTATGATCTCATCACCACGCCGGTGGAGCGGGAGGGTTGTGCGCATCGAAGACCGGATGTCCGAACGTTCACAGACGGGGACCGATCTGCTCCAGCGAGCAATCGCCGGCGACTCCGTCGCGCTCGAACGCCTCCTGGTCCGATATCAATCCCGCCTCCTCCGCCGCCTCCACCGCAAGATTCCTGCCACACTCGCCCGCGTCGTCGCCCCAGAAGACGTCCTTCAAGAGACCCTCTTCTCCGTCTTCCGCGCGATCTCCGGCTTTCGGCCCACCGGGCTCTTCGCGTTCGAACGGTGGATCATCACCATCGCGGACAACTGCCTCCTTGATGCCATCCGTGGCGCGGGCGCCGCCAAGCGCGGCGGCGGCTGGGGTCGTGTCACCGGCGCCTTCGACCAGAGCCACGCCCTCGGCCTCCTCGACATGGTCGCCGCCGACACCCGCACCCCCAGCCGCGCAACCGCCGACCGCGAGATGGTCCGCACCGTGCTCGGGGCCATCGGCCGCCTGCGCCCCGAGTACCAAGAGCCAGTCCGCCTGAAGTTCGTCGACGGCCTCCATACCGCCGAAGTCGCGCACCGGCTGGGGAAATCAGAGTGGTCAGTCCACAAACTCTGCGCCAGGGGTCTCCGAGACCTCGAAGCCGTCCTCGCGGAAAACTGGAGGCCCGGAGTCCGGTAGGCGGCAGCGACCGGCGCAGTCAGCGTTTACAAGGGTGGTCGGTCAGTACGAGAGGGCTTCATGACGGTGTCGCAGCGAAGCTCGGTTGGAACGCGGGGTGCTCCCCCCAACTCGGAGAAGGCGGCGAAGGTGCGCGCGGTCCTCGATGCCTTCATCGCCGAGCGAGCTTCCGGTAAACCCATATCACGACATAACTTAGAGTCCATGCACCGAGACCTGATGCCGGACCTGGGTTGGGAACTCGACCTGCTCGCCGTTCTCGATGCGGCCTCCCGGCGGGCCCGGGCGGAAAGCTCTGTCGGGGGAGGGGGTGGTGGGTACCGCCGGAGCTTCATCGCGCCTGCCCGAATCGGGGGATATCTGATCAAGGGCGAGATCCACCGAGGTGCACAGGGGGTGGTCTACCTGGCGACGGAGGAGTCGACCGGGCGCGAGGCGGCGGTGAAGGTGCTGCACCCGGGGTATTTCGGGGTCGGGGTCGACAGCGGCCGCTTCGAGCGCGAGGTCGCCATCCTTCGGCGACTCCGGCACCCGGGGATCGTTGCCGTCCGGGATTCCGGGGTGGCGGACGGGTGCCACTACTTCGCGATGGACTACGTCGAGGGCGATCCCCTGGATAGGGCGATTGCAGGCTCGGGTTTGAGCGTGGAGGGGCGGCTCAGGCTTTTTGTGGAGATCTGCGACGCGGTCGCGGCGGCCCACGTTCGAGGGGTGATCCACAGGGACCTGAAGCCGGCGAACATCCGGGTGGACCGGGCTGGGCGGCCGCACGTCTTGGACTTTGGGTTGGCGAAGCTGACGGAGGGGGACGGGGCCAAGTCCATGACGGAGGACGGCCAGTTCCTGGGGTCGCTGCCGTGGGCGTCGCCGGAGCAGGTGAGTGGTGGGGGGGATGTGGACGTCCGGAGCGACGTGTACTCACTTGGCGTCGTGCTCCATCAGATGCTGACGGGGGAGTTTCCGTACACGGTGGTTGGGCCGGTTCGGGAGGTGGTTCGGACGATCACCGAGGTGGAGCCGCGGGCGGCGAGTGCGCGGAACCCGGAGGTGGGGGATGAGGTGGACACGATCGTGCTGCGGTGTCTGAACAAGGCGCCGGAGCGGCGGTACCAGTCGGCGGGGGAGATCAGCGCGGATGTACGCCGTTACCTGGCGGACGAGCCGATCGAGGCGAAGCGGGATTCGTCGCTGTATGTGCTGAAGAAGCACGTGCGGCGGCACCGGACCCTGTTGCTGCTGGGGCTCGGGCTCGCGGTGTCGCTGTTGGCGTTTGCGATCCACGCCAACGTGCAGGCGGCGGCGAGCAGGTCGCTGGCGGCGCGGGAGGCGGAGGCAAGGGTCGCTGCGGAGACGGCCCGTCGCGAAGCGGCGGTTGAACGCGATGCCGCGAGGGATGCTCGGGATGCGGAGCAGTCGCACCGGCGAGAGGCGGAGTTCGAGGCGGCGCGTGCGAGGGCCGTGACGGAGTTCTTCGTGCGGACGTTCGGCGTCTCGGATCCGAACGCGGGCGAGAACGGCGGTGTGACGCTGCTGGCGCTGGTGACTCGCGCGGCGGCGGAGGTCGGTACGACGTTTGAGACCGATCCGGCGTCGGAGGCGGCGGTCCGCTTGGTGCTCGGGCGGGCGTTCGCGACGTTCGGGCGTTTCGAAGAGGCGAGGGAGCACCTGGCGCGGGCGGTGGAACTGCACGAGCGGACGTTGCAGAGTCCGCCCGCGGAGTTGTACGAGGCGTTGTGGACGTACGCCGCGGTGCTCGAGGAGTCGTCGCCGAGGGCGGAGTGGCGGTCGCGGTGCCGGCAGCTTTGGGCTCTGTACCCGAGGCTGTTGGCGGCCGACGCCCCGGTGCTTTCGCAGAAGATCGCGGGTGTCGCGGCGAGGGCGTTCGACGACTTCGAGCCGGCGACGCACGAGCCGCTGCTGCTGGATCTGATCACGGTCGCGCGAGAGACGCTGCCCGAAGACTCGGGCGCATGGCTGATGGTGGCGGACGCGTTTCACCTTGCGGGCACGCGGCTGGGCATGAAGTTCAAGGGCGATACCGCGTGTCGGTTGCTGGATGAATCGCTTCGGATTCAGCGGCGGTACCTCGCCGAAACGAACATGCGGGTCGTGAGGACGATCGACGCGCTGGTGAGCTATCGGATCAGCGGCGGTGAGTACGAGGCGGCGGCGGCGCTCGCGCGGGGAACGAAGGCGGCCCTTGGTCGCACATTGCCGGCGGACCACTGGCTTCTCGCGATCCACGATGGTCACATCGCGGTGTGCGATGCCCATACCGGAGCACCCGAAGGTGCGGAGCAGGTCATCCTCGATGCGCTGCGGCGGGTTGATGAGGAGCGGGGCGCATCGAGCCTCGCGGCGATCGAGCTGGCGGCGCAGGCGGCCAGCCTGTACGAGACCATCGGTCGCGCGGAGGTCGGACGGCGATGGCGGCGGGAGGTTGCATCGCGGCTTGCGGGGAGCAACGACACCGATGTTGTGTTCCGCATTCACGACGCCGCGAGCCCGGAGCAGCGAGTTCTCGCGGACCGCCTGATGGCACT
>JBIKMF010000200.1:0-7380 GCA_044359425.1 Phycisphaerales bacterium | reverse complement strand
TCGAGGTCGCGAGCGAGCAGCACCAATCCACCCGGAATCAGGAGGCAGAAGACCATCGCGAACAGCAGCCGTCTCCACATCAGCGTTCGTCCTTCCCAAACCGCACGGTCTCCGTGATCGCCCAGCCCTCCGATTCGCGTTCGCCGCGGACCCGCGCGCGACGTACCCGTCGCAACTCGTGGGTCTTGAGGAATGCTGGGGGCAGGGCCTCGGCGAGCATCGGCAACGAACCCAGCACGCCCGCACCGAGCGTCTCGTCTCGGAGCACGCGCCCCTGGTCCCAGTCGATTTCGCACGCTCCGAAGCCCAACCCGGTCTCGCTCAAACGGAGCCCATCACCGCCGGGCTCCTCCGCCACCACCATCGACAACTCCCGACCTCCGCTCCACCGAACCCAGGTACAGCAGAGCACGTCGGTCGCCACTCTCCCCCACTCCAGCACCCGGAACGGCAACTGCCAAGGGGGCAGCGTCATGTCGAGCAGCTCGGCGTACACGCTTCCCTCGTACCCCCTGCCCCCGATGCGTGCGACGCCCCTCCCCCGGAGCATCCGGGGCTCCCACACCACAGATCCCCGCGCATCCTCGTGCAGCCGGACTGGCCCCGTTCGCCCGCGGCCTTCAACGGCCAGCTCAACCTGCAGCCGCTCCAGCGTGACCCCCCCACCGCCAGCGGTCACCGCGGGTTCCGGCTCGGTCCCGAGGGCTGTGTTCATCGTGGACTTCCCACCGGCCGGGGCTTCCATGACCGCGGTCGCGACCGCTCGCAACCCGGCGAGCGCGACCTCCGCCCAGTAGCACACCACCACGTCCCCATTCGGCGTCGTGAGGTCAAAGTACCACTTGCGCATCCGAAAGCCCCACATGCCCACACTGTACCCGCTGCGGCCAACTCCCGGCATATCCTCTCCCACCATGGCAAACAAGATCTACGACACCGCCGCGGCAGCCCTCGCCGACCTCAAGGACAAGGGCGTGATCCGCGATGGAATGACTGTGATGGTCGGGGGCTTTGGCCTCTGCGGCATCCCCGAGCAGTTGATTCTCGCGCTGCGCGACACGGGCGTGAAGCAGATCACCTGCGTGAGCAACAACGCGGGGGTCGACGACTGGGGGCTTGGCTTGCTCCTGCAGACGCGGCAGATCCGCAAGATGATCAGCAGCTACGTCGGCGAGAACGCCACGTTCGAGCGGCAGTTCCTCTCGGGCGAACTGGAAGTGGAGTTCAATCCGCAAGGCACGCTCGCGGAGCGGATCCGAGCCGGCGGCGCGGGAATCCCCGCCTTTTACACGGCAACGGGCGGCGGGACGATCGTGGCCGATGGGAAGGAAACCCGGCAGTTCTTCAAGCCGTCCGACGGCACGTGCGGCGCGACGATTCCGGGGCGCGGGTACGCCGGCCGGGCGATTGCGAAGGACTCCGACAAGGCACCCCAGAGCGGCTCCCCGCGTGAGTACGTGCTCGAAACGGGCCTCTTCGCCGACCTCGCGCTCGTGAAGGCCCACTCCGCGGATCCCTTCGGCAACCTGATCTTCCGGAAGACCGCTCGCAACTTCAACCCCATGATGGCGTGCGCCGCGGCGTTCACGATCGCGGAAGTCGAGAACCTCGTCGGCCTGGGCGAGCTCGACGCCGACCAGATCCACACTCCCGGAAGCTACGTGAAGCGGATCGTGCGCACGCAGTCTGTGAAGCGGATCGAGCAGCGGACCGTTCGCCAGGCCATTCCGGCCCAATGAGAAGCGGGCCCTCCCGGGGGCCCGCGTGGATGTTCAGGTTGGCAAAGTCGCTCACGCCGTCACGAAGACGTCGGGGTATTCCGTGGTGAGAATCTGGGCGGCCCCGATCTTGATTCGCGCAGGCACGGTGACGGCGAAGATGATCGACTCGGTGAGTTCGGTACCCACGGAGAGCTTGCGCACAGCGGAAGTCTGACCCGTGATCCACGAGCCCTCGTCCTCGCTGCCGGGCATGAACCCGGCGTAGATCGACGAGTTGATGATTCCACTCGTCACCGCGAGTTGACCGATCACGCCGTACGTGGCGCCCGCGGGCGTAGCATCGGCATCGGATCCTTCGCCGCCGATGTCGAGATCGTCGCCGATGAACGCGCCCGCCATCAGCGTCGCGTCCACGAGGTCACCCCTGACGACGACACGGGTCATCGAGAACGCGGTCAAGACGCCGGAGAGGTTCCCCGTCGTTGAGACGGCCGAAACTCCGCCGGCAAACGTCGCGAAGAACCCGGTGTCTGTTGACTCGAACGCGAGCGTGCCCGCGTGGCCTCGCACGGACCAGTCGCCCGAGGTCACGCCCTTCGCGGCCACACGCACGAGCGCGACACCGTTTCGGGCGCCTTCGCCCGAGAGGTTCATGTCGAAGGTGCTGCTGCCGAGGGTCGTGAGCTGGTTGACCCATGCCGCGGTCAGCGAGTTGTCGCCGCTGGACTGGGAATCATCGAGATCGTCACCCGCGGTCGTCCAACTGCTCGCGCGGAAGGAGGAGATACCGCCCGGGGTTTGGATCGAGACATCTTCGAGGTCTGTGGCGGCGAACTTCAACGCAACGACGCCCGAGCCCACGGTCAGCGAGCTGTCGGTCATCGCCGTCGCGCTGAAATCACCCAGAGACCCCGAGACGGTGATGTCCGAGTCCACGAAGCTCACGCCGGTCGCCTTGAAGGACCTGAGCGAGCCTTGAACTTCGACATCGCCTTCGAAGGTCATCCGCTTGCTTCCGGTGCGCACGACGAACGTCAACGCGGAGGATGCACCCGTACCCGTAAGCACCATGCCGTCGCCGTCAGGTGTGACCTCGCCGTAGCCGCCGCCGGTCAGCGCCATGTTGATGAGCACCATGGACGAAGGCGGGACCCAGTTTGGATCGTCCCAGCCGCCCAACTGACCGTCACCGCCGGTCTCGGGAACTTCGCTGCCGTCTTCGTTGAAGTACACCTGGAGCCTCAGGTTGGTGCGCGTTGTACGCGTGGTGTCACCGATCCAGTTGCCGAACCGGTAGTGCAACCCGACGTTGCCGTCCGCGATCGCGAGGTTGTTCGAGAGGTTGGAGTCGTTGACCGGGTTCGAGCTGGCGTAGGGCGAGTCGTTCTGGCTGGGCACGTCGATTCCGAACCCGAGGCGGTAGTCGCCCGGGGTGAACAACGCCGGTACCTTGCCCGTGAACTTGTACCGAAGCGAGGCTCCCGGCGCAAGGTTCATGAACACCCGCCGGTTCGAGAAGAGCAAGTCGGGCTCTTCCGAGATGTCCTTCTCCGCCAGCTGTGCGCCGGTCTTGAGATCAACCTCGCCGACCGCCGTTTCGTCGCCGGAGTTGGTAACCGTGACGTTGAAGACAACCCTGTCTCCCGGCACAAGCCAGTCGTGCGTGGTCACGAGGGAATCCAAGGTCACGCTCAGGTCCGCTGCGAGCAACTGTCGGGACTCGAGCGTGTCGAGGCCTCGGCGTTCCGTGGTTCCCACGAGCAACCGGCCAACCCGAGCGAGCAACCGCGAGATGTTCGACTGGCGCATGGATCCCCCTGAAAACAGTCTGTGTTCCCGGGGCTCTGCATCGGTTCGATCCGCGCCGAGATTCGCGCGTTCGGCTCGAGGTGCGCCCGACGGTCGCGGCACAACCGCGATAGCCCGCACACCTCACCGCTCTCGGACGTTGACTCAGCCGACGCTGGTGACGAACGTTTCCGGACTGAGTGCGGTCGTCAGGTTCACGCCGCCGATCTTCACCGTCCGCGGGAAGCTCCGCGCGTACAGCACCGAGTTCGTCATCGTCCCGGCGACGCCCATCTTCTTGATCTGGGAGCCCTGGCCGGTGAGGAAGTAGCCCTCGTCGTCCTCACTTTCGCCCGGGTAGAACCCCGCGCCGATGAACGAGTCGCGCAGTTCACCCGTGATGTTCAGGTTGGAGATCACGCCGTCGCTGCCCGTCCCTGTAACGAGGTCCTGCTCGTCGCCTTCGCCGCCGAACACGAGGTCGGTTCCGAGATCGAGCCCAGACAGGAGTGATGCACCGATCATCGACCCCTTCACCGTGACGTTCCCCATGGTGAACGCCGCGAACGAGCCGCGGAAGGTCCCGTTCACCGTGACCGCGGTCAGCGAGCCCGCGATGGAGGCGACGAAGTCATCGGAGGTCGAACCCACGACGATCGCGCCCGACTTTCCGTAGATCGACCAACCACCGGAGACCTGGCCCCCGACAGTCGCCTTCGACAGCACCACGCCGTTGCGAGCCCCCAGACCGGAGGTCGAGATATCCGCGTCGAAGTTCCACGTCGCGGTCAGCGTTCCGATCCACGGTGCCGAGACGAGATTCTCCTCATTCACACCGTCTTCGTCCGACACATCGACCTCGCTCCAGGAGGTCACCTTGAGCGCCGAGACGCCGGTCGCGGTGTCGAGCGCGAAGTTCTGCACGTCCCGCGCCGTGAACTTGAGGCCCGAGGACGCAGCGCCAACAAAGACCGAGGAATGCCGCATGTCCGCCGCAACGAACTCGCTCAGCGAGCCGTCGACAATCACATCAGCACCGACGAAGGAAACACCGATCGCCTTGAACGACTTCAGCGAACCGTCGACCACGACGTCCTCGTCGATCGTCAGTTGCTTGTCACCGCCCGCCACCGAGATCGTCACCGCGCTGGAGGTCGTGCTCTCGGAGACCTGGATCCACCCGTCTTCAAGCACGCCCTCTCGCCCCTCGGGGAACTGGAACTCCGCGTACCCCGGACCACCCATCGAGTACGTCACGGTCTCGCTGACCGCGGGGTTCGCGGCATCGGGCTGCACCACCACCAACTTCAAGTTCTTTCGGGTCGTCCGCGCCGAGTCCCCGAAGAACGTCCCGAACCGGTACGTCAGGTCGAGGGTGCCGGCCGAAAACCCGGTGTTGTTTGATTCATCCTCATCCGCCACCGGAGTCGCGGAATCGGTGGGGATCTCCGCCGTTGCCGCGAGGAAGTAGCTGCCCGGCGTGAAATCCGCGGCAACGGTCAGGGCGATCTTCCGGAACACCGCGGTCGCGCCGGGCTGCAGGTTCACCGAGTATCGACGACGGCCCAGATCCTCGAGCCCCGACTCCTCGACGTCCAGCCAGCGCTGAAGCACGAGGTCAAACTGTCCGCTCGCGGCGGTGTTTCCTTGGTTGGTCACCTCGACGTCGACGGTGATCTTGTCACCGGGGACGAGCCAGTCGAACCTTGAGCTCACCGCGGTGACGTCGACGACGAGATCCGCCGCGAGCATCGCGCGCGGCTCCAGCCCGGCCATCACTTCGCCACGCTCGCGCGACAAACCCAGCAACCGACGAACCAGTGACATGCGAATCTCCCTGTGCTACCCGGCCGATGCCGCGCTCGCGGCTCTCGCCTGTTCGACGCTCATCGCCGCCGCGAGTTCCGCGAGCTGAGTCTCGGCCCCTTCGACGGCGAGGGTCACGAAGTTGTGCCCCATGCCCTTGAGCCCATTTTCCCAGAGCTTCTGGCCGGTGTGGCGGTTGTAACACCAGATATACCCCCCACGCCCAACGTACAGGTCGTCCCCGCGGACAAGGAGGGACACGACGTTGCTCACGCTGCCACGGTCCAGCTTTGCACGCCAGACCTCGGCCCCGTTGGCCGCGTCGATCGCCGCAACATACGTCCCCGTCCCGATGTACAGCAGCTGCGCCATGGGGAACTATATGCCCCCTAGTACCCCGGGCCCCCACACGTGCGAACGCCCGCCCCTGCACCCGACTCGAGGAGCGTGCAGTCCCTTCCGAATCGCGTCCGATACGCCGCGGGGAGCACAGCGCCGACTCCTTCGCACCCTTCGGGCGTGGCGAGGACGATCGCGCACCCGCCGAAGCCCCCACCGGTCATGCGGGCACCAAGAACACCCCGCACGGCGGCTGCTCGCTCGACCACGAAGTCGAGTTCGTCGCACGAGACCTCGTAGTCTGTCTTCAGCGACTGGTGCGACTCGTTCATCAGCCGGCCGAAGCCCTCGACCTCGCCCCGCTCCAGCATCGCGCAGGCTCGCGTGGTTCGGTCGTTCTCGGTCACGACGTGGCGAGCACGACGGAGCTCTTCGTCGCTCATCGCGCGTTCCGCCTTGCGCAGCGCGGCCTCATCCGCTTCACGCAGAGAAGCCACACCGAGCGCCGCTGCCGCGCGCTGGCAACTCGCCACCCGCGCGGCGTACGCACCGTCCCCAAGCGCATGCTTCACGTTGGTGTTCACCACGAGCACGCGAGCACGGTCCCGAGGGGGCATCGGCACATGTGTCACGGATTCGTCGCGGCAGTCCAGCATCATCGCGTGCCCCTCGCGCGCCAGCACACTGATCGCCTGGTCCATCAAGCCGCAGGGGACTCCCGCGTACGCGTGCTCTGCCCGACGACACGCGCGGGCCAGGTCCATACCGCCCACTTCAACTCCCCAGAGCGCCGCAGCAAGAGCCCCCACTGCCACTTCAAACGACGCCGAGCTCGAAAGTCCGGAGCCGGGCGGCACATCACTCGCCACCGCGATGCGCAGGTCACGCATAGGCCGACCCGCCGCGAGCTCCGCGAGAACCCCGGCGGCGTACGCGCCCCATCCTCTTCGTTTCATCGCCGCGTCGCCGATGTCGAAACGCACCACCTCGCCGCTGAGCGTAGAGATGATCTCACATCGACCTTGGCCTTGGCCCAGGCTGCCGGCCGTTTCGCACCGCCGATCGATCGCCATCGGGAGCACGAAGCCGGCGTTGTAGTCCGTGTGCTCACCGATCAGATTCACGCGTCCGGGCGCACTCGCAAACGCTGTCGCCTCGCGTCCGAACGTGGTTCGATGCAGCGCCGCCGCGACGGTCACTTCACGGCCCCGGCCGTCGACGCCGCCTGAGCCCACGCGTAGACAAACAGCGAGCCGAGCATGAGAGCACCCAGCACGAAATGGAACACGGCGACCTTCGCGATATCACGGACGTTCTTCCGCATCAGCACCCAGAGGGTGACGAAGTAGAACGCAGCCGCGAGCACCGGCTCGAGCACCCTGGGGCCTCCGGTGACTCGCACCTTGAGCCAAAGGACGCAGAGTGAAACCGCGAGCAGCATCCGGGCCGCGCCGAGCGCGACGTCGCCGAAGCTCTTTCCGATGAGGTGAGCGGTGATTCCGAGGCTGACGATGCCCGTGCCGGTGAGCAGAGCGACCTGCAGCAGGCCGAGCACTGCCGCGGGAAACTTGGAACCGGTCGCGAAGACCGCGGCACAGACGCAGGCCACGACGCACGCACCGCCGCCGATTGCCCCGATGATCGCGGCGTCGCCTCGACCTGCCTCAACAAAAGCGCCGCGAGCGGCGACACCTGCGGTCGCGGCGGGCTTTGCGGGCTCGGCGGT